>NZ_GL622183.1:398073-445348 GCF_000185265.1 Streptococcus oralis ATCC 49296
TACTTTATTGGGACTTAATTGTAATTTACTCATAGACACTTCCTTATTTTTGATAGTCATGAATGATCACACCTTGTACCACACGGTTTACAGTGCCAGTAGGAGACGGTGTATCTGGTTTATTTTCTACCTTGAGTGAAGTCAATAGGGCAAAGAGTTGGGCATAAACGATGTAAGGGAAGACACGGTAAATATCGTTCAAGACACCGCCACAACCAAGTGCTACTTCTTTGACATTTTCAAGACCAAAGGCTTGATCACTCAAGAGCACAACACGACGAGCAATCTGATCACCAGCCACTTCACGAACCAAGTCCAAATCGTACTTGCGAGTGTAGTCTGTCGTTGTACCAAAGATCAAAACAACTGTATCTTCGTTGATAAGAGATTTTGGACCGTGACGGAAGCCGACTGGGCTTTCATACATAGTCGCCACCTGACCAGCTGTTAGTTCCAAAATCTTGAGCTGAGCTTCATGAGCAAGTCCAAAGAAAGGACCAGCGCCCAGGTAGATAACACGGTTAAAGTCAAGGTCAACCAGCTCTTTGACATCTTCTGCATTGTCTAGAACTTTACGGGCAAGACTAGACACAACTTCAAAACGTTCAGCTTTCACAGCAAATTCTGTAGGATCAAAAACCAAGAGTGCTGTCAACATCATAGATGTAAAGCTAGAAGTCATAGCAAATCCAGCATCATTAGAGGCAGCTGGTTGCAAGAGCAAAAGATTGCGGTCATCGCCATGAGCTTGAAGAGCCAATTTACCATCTGCAGCACATGTAATGGTCACTTGATAGAGGTCATCAACCAAGGCTTTGGCCAAATCAACCGTCGCCACACTTTCAGGTGAATTCCCACTACGAGCAAAGGAAACAAGGACAGTCGCCACATCTTTTTTCAAATAAGTTTCTGGATTGGCAACAATATCAGTTGTCGCAATGGCATTGAAATTCCATTTGCGTTCGTCATAGACTTCCTTAAAGTAAGGCACCAAGGTATCTCCCACATAAGCAGAAGTCCCAGCGCCTGTCAAGATAACCTTAATATAGTCATGTTTATCAGCGATACCTTGCAGAAAGGCTGCAATTTCTTCACGTTTCGCTTGATAGGCTTCAAAAGCTTCTTTCCATACATCAGGCTGTTGGTAGATTTCACGAGTCGTGATTTCTGCACCCAGTTCAAGTAATTCTTCTTTTGTGTAATTTAGCATAGAGTTCCTCTAATCTATTGTTGTTTCATTCCTATTGAAAATATGGGAATGGGAGTGACTCCCATTCCCATGTATATTCTATACAAGCTGTTCTAACGATTTTCACGTTGTCACATCTTATAGTCAATGAAGATCAAAGAGCAAACTAGGAAGCTAGCCTCAGGTTGCTCAAAGCACTGCTTTGAGGTTGCCAGGTAAGACTGACGAAGTCAGTAACATATATACGGCAAGGCGACACTTGCATAGTTTAAAGAGATTTTCGAAGAGTATTATTCGTCTTCGTCATCATCGAAGCCAGCTAATAAATCGTTGACTTTTACGATGCTTTCTGCAGCACGGCTCTTGTAGTCCGCATCTGCACCTGTAAGGCTTGCATTGATAAATTCAATCACCATTGGAAGATTCATCCCTGCGTAGAGTTCAATGTCGCGACCTTCCATGATCAAACGGCTTACCACGTTACATGGTGTACCACCGAGAAGATCCGCAAAGACTAGGAAATCATCCAATCCTTCGATAGCAGCTTCAAATTTTGCAGTAAATTCTTCTGGACCATCTTCTGGAAGAAGAGCCACTGCATGAATGTTGTCCTGTGGACCCATGATCATTTCTGTGCTACCTTTAAGTTCTTCACAGAAACGACCATGACTCACCAAAATTAATGATTTACTCATAAATTATGCGCCCATTCCAAGCAAGAATTTACCGATGAATGAAAGACCTACTGCAAGAACGATGATGATACCGATCGCTTTAGTAGAGTTCATGCCTTTCTTACCAAGCAACCAGAAGATAAAGGCAGTAAAGATTGCTGGAAGCAAGCGTGGGAAGATTGAGTTCAAGATGTCTTGGAAGTCAATCATCTTTTCACCGATTGGCAATTTATAAGAAATGTCAAAGTTGATCATTGTTGCTACAAGAGCACCCATCATGAAGACACCAAGTACAGATGCAGCGTCAATCAAAGCTGTCAAGGTACTTTGCATGTTGTTGATAAGGTTAACCCCTTCTTTGTAGGCAAATTCCAATTGTTTCCAACGGAAGATGTCATATGCAACTGCAACTGCGATCCAAAGGAAGATACCCCATGGTTGGCCAGCGATAGCCATAGTTGCTGCGATAGATCCCATGATAGCAGGTACAAGTGAACCAAAGATTGTGTCTCCAAGAGGAGCAAATGGTCCCATCAAACCTGTCTTGATACCGTTAACGGCATCTTTTGAACCTACACCATCTTTTTCTTCCATGGCAAGGTCAAAACCAGCGATAATTGTGTGGAAGAATGGTGAAGTATTGAAGAATTGAGTATGAACTTTCATCATTTCTTTCAATTCAGGAGTTCCATCCCCATACATTTTACGCAATTGAGGCAAGATCATGTAAAGGTAACCAGAAGCTTGCATACGCTCATAGTTCCAACCTAATTGGAAGGTAAACAAGCTACGTTTGTTGATTTGATTAAAATCTTCTTTTGTAAGTTTGTAATTAGAATTCGTCATCTTCAATTTCCCCACTTTCTGATGGTGTAGAAGGTGCTGCTACAGCTACTTTTTGGCTGTTCTTAAAGTGAACAACTGCAAGGAAGATACCTACGATAGAGATACCGATCATAGACAAACCTTTGAAGTTGTTAGCAAAGCCAATCTTTTCAGCAACATCAGCAGGAAGAGTACCAAGGATACCCGCAACAGCTCCACCAAGACCTGTTACATATGAGTAAAGAACAGTCAACATAGCTGTCAAACCGAATCCCATTGCAAGGTAGTGAAGGTTACGTTTAACTGGAAGGTAACGAAGCAAGATTGCAAATCCAAGACCTGGAAGCATACGACCTGCAAGTGTCAAACCGTCTGCAACCCATTGGTATTCTTTAACAAGGTCTACTACTGATTGTACGAAAGCACCACCAAAAGCAAGGGCAAAGAAGACTGGAAGGGCACGTGAAAGAGCCCAAGGCACTGCACCAAGTAGGTAGTTGCGCTCGATTCCTTTATAGTCAAAGCGTTCGATCGCAGCATCAACGCGGTGTGCAAAGAAAGTAGTAGTCATACGTCCAAGAACGTCGAAGTATGTCAAAAGTGCTGCTACTGGTACAGCGATTGTTGTAATCGCAAGATCTGTATCAATACCTTGAGAGATAGAGAATGCTGTTGCAAGAACCGCACCAGAAGTTGCGTCGATACGAGAAGCACCACCGAAGGTACCAACCCCGAGAACGAACAACTGCAAGTTACCACCGATAAACAAACCAGTTGTCACATCTCCCATGATCAAACCAGTAATGAAACCAGCGAATACAGGGGAACCTGCAGATGAAACGATTGTCAACTCATCACAGATTTGATAAGCTGAGTACAAAGTGAGAAGTAAAATTTGCCACCATTGTATCATAACAATGACCTCCTAAAAATTTTTTCCTATTTTAATAAGCTCAAAAAGTCTGAAACTGGATCATTTGGAACCATTTGAGCAGTGAGTTTCACACCTTTTTCTGCTAGTTTGTGGAAATCTTCCACATCCTTGTCTACCACGTTGATAGAACGTGTGATAGAGCGAGTTTCTGGTGTTTGAGACATATTGCCGACGTTGAGTGTTTCAAGCGGAACACCTGCTTCGACCAAACCAAGGAAACGGTCTGGTTTACGTGCAACGATAAAGAGACGTTGGCTATCGTATTTACCAGCAAGGATATTTGCTGCTGCTTTCTCAACTGGCAAGATACTGAGTTTCACACCTGGTGGTGTCGCAAGTTTCAAACCACTCTTTTCAATATCGTTGTTAACAACTTCGTCGTCTACAACCATAATGCGTGAAACATTTAGTTTTCCAGCCCAAAGATTGGCTACTTGACCATGGATCAAACGTCCATCGATACGGCATCCTACAATTGTCATAAGTTTTCCCCCTTTATGTGTTTTAGTGTAGGTTTACGAGTTAAATGAATCTCTTCTTTATATTCGCCCTCAGTTTCAAAGATGATGATGCGGTTAGCACCTTCCTTGAGATAGCTATGAGGGATATAAAGTGAGAGGGTCGGGCCGACGTTCCAGAAACGCCCTAGGTGACGCCCGTTGACAAAGGCAACTCCCTTACCAAACTCAGACAAGTCTAAGTAGGTATCCTTCGGCTCTTCGACCATAAAGTCGAAAGCGTAAAAGGCTGGTTGTCCTTCTGTCCATCCTTTTGAAAAATCAATTTTCTCAGGATTATCCAGTGGCAGTGGATATTGTTTCCAATTCAGTAAGAAATGTAGATCCTTGCAGACACCTGTTCGAATTCCTTTACGTTGCGTATCTGCCAAGAACTTATGACCGTAGTTGACACGCCCCATATTTTCAATCAAGATGTCAATTTCTGAAAAGCCTTCTCGGTTGCCTTGACAGTAGATATCTTCACCAATCTCTGTCTGGTATTGAGTAGCAATCCATTGACCATCTACAAAGAGTTGAGCTCGGTCACGTCCATCGATGATACGGAGACGTTCCTCTTCTGCATCCCAACTTGCCTCCGTGCGGTAGAGAAGGTAGCCATAACTTTGACCAAGTTCTTCCATCGCTTTTGGATAGAGGCTTTCAGTAGGACTAGAGAGATTATCCAGGGTTTCAAACAAGGAAACTTTTTCGACCAATGGAATGAACCCTATCTCCATGCTTTCCTTATAGAGTGGTTCCAACTGTGGATACTCCGGGAAGTGTGTTGCCATCATCTTCTTGACTGCTAGGTATTTAGCAGTTGGATTTCCTTCTTCATCCAGAAGGGCATCATAGTCGTAAGATGTGACTTGTGGCAAATCCAGAGTTCCTCGAGCCGAGCAACCATTCATGAAACCAAAGTTTGTACCACCATGGAACATGTAAAGGTTGATAGAGCCTTGCTCCAATACCTCTCGAACAGCTTCTGCCAATTCTTTAGGATCCCGTGTGATGATGGGTTCTTTCCAACGGTTGAACCAACCATCCCAGAATTCCATACACATGAGGGGCCATTTCTTGCCATGCTCATCAAAGAATTCCTGCATCTGTGAAAAGTTGTACGGAGCTTTAGAACCGAAGTTTCCTGTCACAAAGAGGTCGTCTTCGATCAAGGTTCCGGCTTTCAGAGTAGCCCTCCATGGGCCATCTGAAGTAAAGAGTGGGCAATCAATCCCTCGGTCTTCCATCAATTTTCGAATTGCTCGTAGATAAGACTTATCTTCTCCATAAGAGCCATATTCATTTTCGACTTGCATCATGAGAATGTTTCCGCCGTTATCCAACAAGCGAGGCACAAGCCTTGGCAATAATTGGTCATAATAGCGAGCAACAGCCTCGATGTAGGCCGGGTCGGACGAGCGAATTCGCATGTCCTTTGTCAAGAGCCAAGCCGGCAAGCCACCAAATTCCCATTCCGCACAGATAAATGGAGACGGGCGTACAATGGCATAGAGACCCAGATCTTGTGCAATTTGAAGAAATCTCTCCAAATTTCTGGCACCTTCAAAATCAAACTCCCCTTCAACAGGTTCGTGTAAATTCCAAGCTACATAGGTCTCGACTGTATTAAAGCCAAGCGCCTTTAAGTTATAGAGAGAATGATACCAATCCTCTGCTGGAATCCTAAAATAATGAATGGCGCCGGACAAAATCTTGAACGGTTTTTCGTCTAAATAGAAATCATCCTCGATTTTAAATCTGGTCATGTTATTACCTCTGACGAATTAAGTTTGCGCTTTCATTTATTATAATATTAACTATAGTCAAATCTTTTGAATTTGTCAATAGGTTTTAGAAAATTATTTAAAATTTTTCTATTTTTTTACTTACCGTTTACCGAAATTATCTAAAAATAGCATGAAAACGATCTTTTTATGTATGATAATTCACAAGAACATCAAATGAATTTTTTTACATGTAAAATAACATTTTTAGTCTATTATTTTAATTTTTTGACCTTAATACTACTCTTTTCTCTATATTTGTGGTAAAATCAAAATTGGAGAAAGAGAATCGAGGTGAAATTTATGGCTATTCCTAAATACCAATATATTAAAGATGAATTAAAAAACAAAATCATCTCTGGTCAATTTGCAAGTGGAGATAAATTTTATACAGAAGCCGAATTGATCGCGATGTACGATGTGAGTTCAATCACAGTTGTTCGTGCCTTGAATGACCTTGCTAAAGACGGCTACATTGTCCGCCAACAAGGTAAAGGTACTTTCGTTTCACGTGCCCGCAAGCACAAACTCGTTGAGTTTTCAGATGTCGAAATCTTTGAAACAAAAGACGATAAAGTTACTGTCCTTTCTATCGAGCGCGGAAACAAACTTGAATATTTAGATAAACTTGGACTACGTGGAGATCAATTCTACTATAAGATTGAACGTATTCGTCAGACAAACGACGTAACATACATCTACCACACATCTTATATTCCTGAGCAATACATCAATGCCAACTATCCAAATCTTGACTATTATAGCTCTATCTATACACGTTTCAAATTGGATTACCGCATTCACATGAGTGATGAACATTTTGAGGAAATCAACGAAATCGCATTCCCAACACCAGAGCATGCTGCTTCTGTACTCGGAATCGATACACAATTCCCAACTGTCTTCCAAACGAAGACTACAAAACTTGAGGCCACTGGCCAAGTCCTTGCCTATAGTGAAACTTATAAGCGAGCAGACTACTACAAAATCAAATTCATCTCATGTAACCGAGGTCATTAAGAAAAAGCCTGAGCCTAGCTCAGGCTTTTTCTATATTCATTATAGCACGAGAAAGAAGCTGTGAAAACGCTATGAAGGGCTCTTATTTAATTAGTAGCATTTTTACTAAAAACAAGGTGAAATTTCGTTTGGTTTTTCCTCTATTTTATCCCTTATTAGCAAATTTCTCCTAAATCTTATGATTTCCTCTATTTATTATAGTTCTTATATAAACTCACTTGACATTTTACTCCTTAGATAATAAAATAAAATCGGTTTTATGTAAACGCTATCATATATGATAATAACAAGGAGGTTTTGTCATGAAACTAGAAAAGAAACAGCGCTTCTCCATCCGTAAATACGCGGTTGGGGCAGCTTCTGTACTGATAGGATTTGCTTTTAGCGCCCAAGTCGTATCTGCCGACGGGATTACTCCAGCTCCAACAGCTGAAGAAACTGTTCAAACTATTCAGGAGAGTCCACAAGCAGTCAAAGAAACTGTAGACTCCAAAGTTCCAGAAAAACTGGAAGAAAAGGCTGACAAACCTGTAAAAGAGGAGGTCAAAGAAGACCAGGAGGATCATCGAACAGTTGCTCCAAAAACAGAAGAGTCAAGCGCACCAGTTGTGACAGAAAATGCTACTCCAACTCCTACTGCCGAGAAAGAAAGCCCTGCCCCAGCTGAAACTCCTGCCGAAAGTACTCCTTCAGAAAAGAAAAATGAAGCCGTCACACCTGCAGTAGCCACTCCTAGCACGGAACGAACAGCTCAGGTAAATGAAAAATTGGCAAAAAGAAAAATGATCTCAATTGACGCTGGACGCAAGTACTTCTCTCCAGACCAACTCAAAGAAATCATCGACAAAGCCAAACACTACGGTTATACTGATCTCCATTTACTAGTTGGAAATGACGGCATGCGTTTTATGTTGGACGACATGACGATCACAGCCAATGGCAAAACCTATGCAAGCGACGATGTCAAACGTGCACTCGAAAACGGAACCGATGCCTACTACAAGGATCCAAACGGCAACCATTTGACAGAAAGTCAGATGACGGACTTGATCAACTATGCTAAAAATAAAGGTATTGGCCTCATCCCAACTGTAAACAGCCCTGGTCACATGGATGCGATTTTGCATGCCATGAAAGAACTAGGCATCCAAAAACCGAACTTCAACTACTTTGGTAAGGAATCTGCTCGTACCGTTGACCTTGATAACAAGGAGGCTCTTGCATTTACCAAAGCTCTGATCGACAAGTATGCTGCTTACTTCGCTGGCAAATCTGACATCTTCAATATCGGACTGGACGAGTATGCCAATGATGCTACAGATGCTAAAGGCTGGAGCGTTCTTCAGGCCTATAAATGGTATCCAGAAGATGGATTCCCTGACAAGGGTTATGATAAATTTATCGCCTACGCCAACGACCTTGCTCGCATCGTCAAATCTCACGGCCTCAAACCAATGGCCTTTAACGACGGTATCTACTACAATAGCGACACTAGCTTTGGAACCTTTGACAAAGACATCATCGTTTCAATGTGGACTGGTGGATGGGGCGGATACGACGTCGCTTCTTCTAAACTTCTAGTTGAAAAAGGCCACCAAATCCTTAACACCAACGATGCTTGGTACTATGTTCTAGGACGGAATGCAGATGGTCAAGGCTGGTACAACCTCGACCAAGGACTCAATGGTATCAAGAACACTCCAATCACTTCGGTACCAAAATCCGACGGAGCAACTATTCCATTCATCGGTGGTATGGTAGCTGCTTGGGCTGACACTCCATCTGCACGCTATTCACCATCACGCCTCTTCAAACTCATGCGTAGCTTCGCAAATGCCAATGCTGAATACTTCGCAGCTGATTATGAGTCTGCAGAACAAGCACTTAACGAGGTTCCAAAAGACCTTAACCGCTATACTGCAGAAAGTGTCGCAGCTGTAAAAGAAGCTGAAAAAGCCATTCGCTCACTTGATAGCAACCTCAGCCGTGCCCAACAAGACACCATTGACCAAGCAATCGCGAAACTCCAAGAAGCTGTAAACAATTTGACCTTCACACCAGAAGCTCAAAAAGAAGAAGACGCGAAACGCGAAGTTGAAAAACTTGCCAAGAACAAGGTAATCTCCATCGATGCCGGACGTAAGTACTTCACGCTCGACCAACTCAAACGCATCGTAGACAAGGCGAGCGAGCTCGGCTACTCTGATGTGCATCTTCTCTTAGGAAATGACGGACTTCGCTTCCTCCTTGATGACATGAGCATCACAGCTAACGGAAAAACTTATGCAAGCGATGATGTCAAAAAGGCCATCATCGAAGGAACAAAAGCTTACTACGATGATCCAAACGGAACCACTCTTAGCCAGGCTGAAATCGCTGAATTGATCGAATACGCAAAATCAAAAGGCCTCGGACTCATCCCAGCGATCAACAGTCCAGGTCACATGGATGCCATGCTCGTCGCTATGGAAAAACTTGGAATCAAGAATCCTCAAGCCAACTTTGACAAGGTCTCCAAAACAACCATGGACCTTGAAAACGAAGAGGCGATGAACTTTGTCAAAGCCCTCATCGGCAAGTACATGGACTTCTTTGCAGGCAAGACTAAGATCTTCAACTACGGTACAGACGAATATGCCAATGATGCTACCAACGCCCAAGGCTGGTACTACCTCAAATGGTATGGACTCTATGGCAAGTTTGCTGAGTACTCTAACACCCTTGCTGCCATGGCCAAAGAAAGAGGCCTTCAACCAATGGCCTTCAACGATGGTTTCTACTACGAGGACAAGGACGATGTTGAGTTTGACAAGGATGTCATCATCTCTTACTGGTCTAAAGGATGGTGGGGTTACAACCTTGCAACGCCTCAGTACCTAGCAAGCAAGGGCTACAAACTCCTCAACACCAACGGAGACTGGTACTACGTCCTAGGTAATCACAAACCAGACGAAGCCTACCCACTATCAAAAGCACTTGAAAACTCTGGCAAAGTGCCATTTAACCAGCTTGCATCTACCAAGTATCCAGAAGTAGACCTTCCAACCGTCGGAAGCATGCTTGCTATCTGGGCAGACAAACCAAGTGCTGAGTACAAGGAAGAAGAAATCTTTGAACTCATGACTGCCTTTGCAGACCATAACAAAGACTACTTCCGCGCTAACTACAACGCACTCCGTGAGGAACTTGCTCAAATCCCTGCAAACTTGGATGGATACAGCAAGGAAAGCTTGGATGCCCTAAATGCAGCTAAAGAAGCTCTCAACTACAACCTCAACCGTAACAAACAAGCCGAGTTAGACGCTCTCGTAGCCAAGCTCAAAGTAGCCCGCCTAGGCCTCAAACCAGCAGCAACCCACTCAGGAAGCCTCGATGAAAACGAACTAGCTGCCAATGTCGAAACCAAACCGGAACTCATCACAAGAGCAGAAAAGATTCCATTTGAAGTTATCAAGAAGGAAAATCCGAACCTCCCAGCCGGTCAAGAAAAGATCATCACACCAGGTGTAGAGGGCGAACGCACTCATTACATCTCTGTCCTTACTGAAAATGGGAAACAAACAGAAACGGTTCTAGATAGCCAAGTAACCAAAGAACCTGTGACCCAAGTGGTTGAAATCGGCACCCCTATTACGCACAAAGGGGATGAACACGGTCTTGCTCCAGCCGCAGAGGCAAAACCAAGACTGGACATCCAAGAGGAAGAGATTCCGTTCACTACCGTAACACGTGAAAATCCGCAATTGCCACTCGGACAAACGCAAGTCATCGTTACTGGTGTAAATGGTCGTCGTACGATTTTCTACTCTGTCAGCACTACTGCTGACGGCAAGGAAGAAAGAACACTTGTCAATAGTGCGGTATCGCAGGAAGCGGTCGCTCAGGTGGTCGAAGTCGGAACTGCCGTTGAGAAAGCTGAGCAAGCTGAAGCAACTACTAGCAAAGCAGATGAAAAACAACTCCCTGCAACAGGAAGTCAAGAATCTGCAGGCTTGGTCGCAGCAGGACTCATGGCCACACTAGCAGCCTACGGACTCACTAAGAGAAAAGAAGATTAAACCCCTTCGACAAGAATACAAAAAAGCGAGATTGAATCTCGCTTTTTATTGTTAGGATTAATCACCAAGTCCGATACGTTCAAAGATATCGTCCACTCGTTTAGTGTAGTATGCAGGGTTGAAGATTTCGTCGATTTCCTCTTGTGTAAGGCGCGATGTCACTTCTGGATCTGCTTCGAGAAGCGGTTTGAAGTCTACTTGGTTATCCCAGGAGTAGGCTGTTTTTGGTTGCACCAAGTCATAGGCTTGCTCACGGGTCATGCCTTTTTCTATCAAGGTCAACATGGCACGTTGGCTAAAGATAAGACCAAACGTAGAATTCATATTACGGATCATGTTTTCTGGGAAGACTGTCAAGTTCTTGACGATATTTCCAAAACGGTTGAGCATGTAGTCAATCAAAATAGTCGTATCCGGTGTGATGATACGTTCAGCTGATGAGTGAGAAATATCACGTTCGTGCCAGAGGGCTACGTTTTCATAAGCTGTTACCATGTGACCACGGATAACACGCGCAAGACCTGTCATGTTCTCAGAACCGATTGGGTTGCGTTTGTGAGGCATTGCTGAAGAACCTTTTTGCCCCTTGGCAAAGAATTCTTCCACTTCACGTTGCTCAGATTTTTGCAGACCACGAATCTCAGTCGCCATGCGCTCGATGGAAGTCGCGATGCTAGCAAGAACTGCAAAGTACTCAGCGTGAAGGTCACGAGGAAGGACCTGTGTAGAGATTTCTTGAGCACGGATGCCCAATTTGTCGCAGACATATTGCTCTACAAATGGTGGGATGTTGGCAAAGTTTCCAACTGCACCAGAGATCTTACCAGCTTCCACACCAGCAGCCGCATGCTCGAAACGCTCGATATTACGCTTCATTTCACTGTACCAAGTCGCCAATTTCAGACCAAAGGTTGTAGGCTCAGCGTGCACACCATGAGTACGACCCATCATGATGGTGAACTTGTGCTCCTTAGCCTTATCAGCGATGATGTTGGTGAAGTTTTCAAGGTCACGACGGATGATGTCGTTAGCCTGCTTGTAGAGGTAACCGTAGGCAGTATCCACCACGTCGGTAGAAGTCAACCCATAGTGAACCCACTTGCGCTCTTCACCAAGAGTCTCAGAAACCGCACGTGTGAAGGCAACCACATCGTGGCGCGTCTCCTGCTCAATCTCTAAAATACGATCGATGTCAAAGTCCGCCTTTTCGCGAATCAAAGCCACATCTTCCTTAGGGATTTCCCCCAACTCAGCCCATGCCTCGTCAGCCAAGATTTCCACCTCAAGCCAAGCACGGTATTTATTTTCTTCACTCCAAATGTTCGCCATTTCTGGGCGAGAGTAACGGTTGATCATAGTTAAGATACCAAGGGCGACTAGAAAGCGACTGAATTTTAGGAAACCAACGACAGACGCTTGCGTCCTAGGAGGTTTATCTAAATTCCGAGCTTTCCGCCCGGGTTCAGTTCTGCAAACTAGATGCCCATTCCCTTTCTTTGTTTACAATTAGGAAGTCCGTAGCCCGTATTCAGTTTTAAAGGATACGGAGCCCTTGTTCCTTTCTTCTTTTATTTTCTACATGAGGAGCGCTTTTAGCAAGAATCCAAATACTTGAATTTGCCCTCTTCTCCTTATTGTTAAAAATTTTTAGTTCATTCAGAGATTGTGTAACCTGTATTCTTTGTTATACTTTTTAACTTCTCTTTAAATTATTTCGAAATAACCAATTTTATAAAATTTCAGAAGAATTTAATATTACTAATTCCGACACTGCTTCCAATAATGGAATCTCATTTCTCAAAATATCTTTATGAATATTTACTCGATAAGTTTGAGATTTCCTATTGCTCTTACTGTGGATCAAGGAATTTCTAGTAAAATAAATCCTTTTTGCAAGAGTAATATATATCCCCTCTTCGTCACTAAAAGAAATACCGGGGCCATTACTAAAATCTACTCTTTTATTTTGATAATAGTCTGGGTCTTGCTTCAACTCTGTTAGTCTTTTTCTTAATTCTATAGGTCTGACATACTCTTTTAAAACAAATTTCAAGGATTCTAATTCATTACCTTGACCATCCTCACCAAATCCAGTCAATCGTTTATGAGAAAAATAAGCCAACTCCTTAATTTTAGATGTATTCCTATATGAAAAGTCAGGATGGGTTATTTTGTTCATCAAATCTTCTATTAATTTTTTATTAAATATTTCATCATAAAAATATTCTAAGATATGATAATAAGAAATAAATTGTATAAATGGATCGCTACTTTCCGAAGCTTGTCGGTAGTATTCAATTATAAAAGGATCGTATCTCCTTTTTGGTGCTTCCATTTCAAAAGGTTTTCCCCCATAAGATCTTCTCTCATCACTGATTTTATTCAAATTTTCAGCTTCAATTATTGGTCTATGTTTACTATAAATATAAGTAAAAATAAAAGAATCTTTATATTGTTTAAACTCATTTATATCCTTATGTTCGTTAGAAATAATTTTCAATGAAAAATAATAGGGAGTAATTCGGTTCGATAGATACGTTAAGAACGATTCATATTTCCTATCTTGTTCAAATTCTACTTGTTCAAGTCTCCCAACTCTTCTTTTACGAGAATCCATATCTTTAAAATACATAAGTGTGTCGTAACCAGGATGAACCATTTCCTCAATTCGTTTATATAGTAAATAAAATGTTGCAACATCAGAAATTCCATCTATTCGATAATTTATATTAGAAGTATTGTCCTCTACCTCTATAGGAGAGTAGTAATATCTAGGAGGACGTCTTATATCACTTGATGTCAAAAACAGTTCAAAACTAGTATTAGACTCTAAAAAATAATTTTCTTCCTGCTTATAGTTAGGTAATGAGAAAAACAATTTCTCCATTTCTTCATTATCAAACATCAATAATTCATCATCTATATATACTGAATTCCCCACCTTAAAGTATATTTTATCACCTAGTGTATCGATCTGAACGTCCAAATATTCAAACAACTTTGTTTTAAAAGTAATATAATCCATAATTTCTTATTTAAAATTTCCTCTCTCCTAATCCACACAGATGGATAATGCTCCTGTCTTATCCTTTTCAATAAATGCATTTACGATGAGTTGAATCATAGTCTTCACTTACCAATCAATCCCCTCACCAAACTCAACCACACTATCCGGTACATCACTAAACAACGTCACATGTCCCATTTTGCGGTTGTGCTTCGCTTCTATTTTACCATACAGGTGGAGGTGGGCGCTTGGATTTTCTGCGACATACTTTTTAGCACCCTCGACATGCTGGCCGAGAACGTTGAGCATGACAGCTGGCGCATGCAGTTGGATGACTGGCAATGGTGCTCCCAGAACACCTAAAATGTGGGTATCAAACTGCGAGAAGTCGCAAGCTTCGATCGAGTAGTGGCCAGAGTTGTGTGGTCGTGGGGCAATCTCGTTGACAATGATATCATCAGCTGTCGCAAACATTTCCACGCAAAGGGTTCCAGACAAATTGAGCTGTTCTGCGATTCGCACTGCCATGGATTTAGCCTTTTCTGCTAGACTTTCTGAAATGTGGGCTGGTACGATAGTCTTAGAGAGGATGTTGTTACGGTGGATATTTTCCTGAACTGGGAAAACCGTCACGTCCTTGCCATTTCCTGATACGATGACAGAAATCTCAAGGTCAAAGTTGACAAATTCTTCCAAAACGCAGTCTGCTGAATCCGCTAGTGCATAGGCTTCTTCCAAGTCTGCTTCTGAGCGAATGACCTTTTGCCCATGTCCATCATAGCCACCTGTCGCTGTCTTGAGGACATAGTTTTTCGACAGGTCAATATCTGCCAAGTCTTGGCTTGAAGTCACGACCTTGTAGGGTGCCACAGTGACTTGAGCCTTGTTTGAGAGGAAGTCCTTTTCAAAGATGCGATTTTGAGAAATGCGGAGTAGGTCTGTCCCTTGAGGGAGCTGACCATCCTTGATAACAGCATCCAAACCGTCAGCATCGACATTTTCAAATTCATAAGTGAGAACATCACAGCGGTCCGCCAACTGACGAAGGGCATCCACATCGTTATAAGGCGCCACAATGATTTCCGCCACACGAGAGGCTGGGCAATCCGCAGCAGGATCCAACGCGATAACCTTGTGCCCCATGTAGATAGCAGAAATGGCCATCATCTGACCCAGCTGACCGCCACCGATAATTCCGATTGTTTTAGATGAGCTCATTGGTAGACTCCTCTGCAATTTTTCCTTGTTCTTCTGCAAAATCTGCCAAAGCTGTCGCGATAGCCTGATTCTCTACTGAAAGGAGACGGAGGGCAAAGAGGGCCGCATTTGTCGCACCAGCTTCACCGATAGCCATGGTCGCAACAGGCACACCACCCGGCATCTGTACGATAGAGTAGAGTGAGTCCACGCCACTAAGCGCACGCGATTTGACAGGTACACCGATGACAGGAAGGGTTGTTTTAGCTGCAACCATACCTGGCAAATGGGCTGCCCCACCTGCACCTGCGATAATGACCTTGATACCACGGCTACGAGCTTCCTCCGCATGTCTGAACATGAGATCTGGTGTCCGGTGGGCAGAGACAACCTTCTTTTCGTAGGCTACACCGAAGCGGTCTAGGACTTCGGCGGTTTTTTGCATGGTTGCCCAGTCGGATTTTGAGCCCATAATAATGGAAATTACTGGTTTCATTTCTTCTCCTTTTTCTTCCTTTCAACAATCACCTTAGGTTGTGAGGGACGGCAGCAGCCACCAAAGGTGTCTCATGCCTAAATCGGAAGCCCAAGGTCTTCCGATTTCCCTGAAGGCTTGGCTAACAAAGCCAAGCCCTCTTTCACAACGGCGGTGATTGCTCTATATTAGCTTGCTAACGCTCGCAAACCATACGACCATTAACGTATTTTGTGAATTTTTATTTTTCTTTTTAATAATCGTCTAATGTAGTGCGGACGTAAGCGAACGCTTGTGGCGTTCCATTACTAAAACTGGAGCCTAGGTCTCCAGTTTTCCGCTCCTAGTAGCAAAGCTACTAGGAGTTCCACTACTGCGACGATTATTCTATAGTGGCTCGCTTTCGCTCGCCATGGCAAATATGTCTGTTAATCTTTTATGGCCTTGCTTCCGATATCTGTTCGGTAGAAGAGGCCTTCTGTGTTTTGTTTGTCGAGTTCTTGGTAGATGGTTTCTTGGGCTTCTTTGACGGTGTCTGCTGTGGTGACGAGCATATAGACACGTCCACCGTTTGATAGTAGTGCTCTGCTATTTTCCGCAAACTTAGCCCCTGCATAGTAAGTGATGATGTCGCCCTCAGTCTTGGCTGGCAACTCGACACCCTTTGCATAGTCTAGCGGGTAGCCCTTGGATGCGACAACCACACCCAGAGTCACACCCTTGTCCGTCCAGGTAATGGTTGGCTCCTTGCCATCGAGAATATCCGTGATATTTCGTGCAAAGTCAGATGTCAAACGAGGCAAAATAATCTGAGTCTCAGGATCTCCGAACCGAGCGTTGAACTCGATAACTTTCGGTCCATCAGCTGTCAGGATAAGCCCTGCGTAAAGGACACCAAGATACGGACGACCTTCTTTGATCATCCCTTCAAGGACTGGCTTGACAATAGTCTCAACCGCTGTGTCAACCACGCTCTGTGGCAAGTGAGGAACTGGCGCATAAGCTCCCATACCGCCCGTGTTAGGGCCCTTGTCGCCGTCATAGGCACGTTTATGGTCCTGAGCTGTTGGCATGATGTAGAACTTGTCCCCATTGACAAAGGCAAAGAGAGAGAACTCCTCCCCGTCGAGGAATTCCTCGATAACCACACGCGCACCTGAATCACCGAATTTATTGTCCAAAAGCATCTCATGAGCGGCTTCGATGGCTTGCTCAACCGTTTCAGCAACAACGACACCTTTCCCAAGGGCCAATCCGTCTGCCTTGACGACGATTGGAGCGCCTTTTTCTTCGATGTAAGCCTTGGCTTCCTCGAAATTTGAGAAGGTCCCATAGGCTGCTGTTGGAACGTCGTATTTGACCATGATTTCTTTAGCAAAATCCTTGGACCACTCTAGCTCCGCTGCCAATCTTGTCGGACCAAAGGCTTTGAGACCAGCTGCATTGAACTCATCCACAATTCCAGCAGCAAGGGCGTCATCAGGCCCGATAAAGGACCAAGCAATATCGTTATCCTTTGCAAACTCTATTAACTTAGAATGTTCGGAAATGGAGATATTCACCAATTCCAAACCATCCAGAGTCATCCCGTCATTTCCAGGAGCTACAAAGACTTTTTCAACGTCTTTTGACTCAAGCAACTTCTTGGCAATCGCATGCTCACGACCTCCTGAACCGACAACTAACAGCTTCATCTCTCAACCTCTTTTGCGAATTATTTACTAACATTATATCATAAACGTTCGTTTTAATCTTGTTTCATTAAGCTTTTTTAAGCAAAAAAGGAAAGAAACTGTATAATAGATAGAATATGATAAAAATTTCCTCTATCTGTACCTTATCCTGAAAACAACGGATATAATTCTTACTAGAAGTAGTAAGATGTGGAAGCCTATCGTTCAAATTCAAACCTAGAAACTAGTGATAGGTGGGATTGATATCAGTGCTCTTGATGTTTTGCTCCTAGAACGGAGTCCGAGAAACATTAGCAGAACGAGTTTATCAAGTATATAAAAGTCAATTTGATTGCGGTTATTTGCTGGATTTTCTTTGTAAAACATAGGAGACACATCGCAACTTTTCTTACATCTATTATACGACTTACACAAAAAAAGCCTAAGTAGCTATAGGGTATTTACCAACTACAAAAACTTTAGAGCCAAAAAAGACAGTCATTAGGACTGCCTCTTAGTTGATACCATACAAAACAAAATAAGTGTATCAACATATATATGTTGATATTTTGATATCCATCTCAATTATTTCTAATTTATTAATAAAAAAATTTTATAATATTAGTGAAACTCTTTTCTGATCACCTAATATTTTTTAAACAATTAAACGCCTCTAAATAAAGGTACAATAGTTTTGTACTACGTAGATTCAATTCAATTACGAAATTCCTGCAACAATTCTCTAGCTTTCCTAATGTTTGACACACTACCCTCAAATAATTTATTATCCTGGTCAGTTTTCCCTATAACTTCATCTACATCTCTCCATTCGATTTTAGAATATCCACTAACACTTAAATCAGCAACTTCTATATCTTTGGTTAGTTTAGCGCAGAAAATCAAACCATTTATTAGATTTCCACTTGAATTCGTATAAGTAAAAATTGACAATGGTACAGGGTGATTACTATTATCCTTTAATATATCATAATCAACAGTTCCCAACGCTTTTTCATAATAATTATTGAGACCAACTTCCAATTCTTGATTAGGTTCCAAATGAACACAACCAAAATCATACTTATCTGAATTATTTTTGCCATCTCCACGTTTATAAAAAAGAATCTTTTTTAAATCATTAGAAAAATGCATAAGTACCACATGAAATGCTAATGGAGTTGGAGGTAATTTTTTTATTGTCTGACTCTCCTTTATGATATTTAAAAATTCATCTAATACTTTATCTCTTCCCAATTCAGCAAAAACTCGAGGCACAAACTCCTCTATCTTATCAGTTTTAAACTCCTTAATCACTTCATCGTATTCAAAAACACTATTTCCCCAGTCATCCCTATAAAAAATTACTGGATAAGGTCTACTATACCAAATTCCCTTTAAAGTTTTAGTTTCGCTAATTTTATAATCTGACTTATCTATACTTAAACCTTTAACTAGATGTTCTTTTTGTTCAACTTTGATAATTAAATATACCAACTCAGCACTTACCACAAGCTGATTCTTCTGAGTTTCTGATCTTAATCTAAATCCTAAGTCAATTCCAGCTCCCAGAAAGTCTATTATTTTAGAATTTCCTCCGGAATCATTTTCATATAGATTTTGTTTTTGCTCTATGATGTAACTTTGAAAATGCTCATCTCTCTCTTCTCCCAAAGACTTAATGTTATCAATCCACATTGTTCCTTTTAAAGATAATAGCATCTTACTATGGGGATACTCTTTAAAAATTCCATCACGAACTGTGTTCATGATAGTGAAAACTTTCTTAGGTAATTCATGTATACTTTCTAAATCTTCTTGAACCAATCTTTTATAAAAAACAACTTCATCACCTATACTTTTCCAATGTACAAATTCCGACTTATTAAGCTCAATTATTGAATCTTCATAAAATTTTTTCGTGATTTGATACCAGTCATTAGAGATTGTTTTATATTGTGTAGATCCTACTATATCAAAAGATACAAAAACATATATACCTCCTACACTTGTATATCTTTTGTTTTCGCTACCTTTTTTTATATTCTTATCTTGCAGAAAACTAGGTATCGTATTTACCATGAAAACACTCCTAAAAATTTTCCTCGTGTTTTTACAGCGCTTATTGAAACCCTAAAATAATCTGAAACCGCATCAAGATTACAAAGTCCCTCTTCATCAAGATTATTATACACACATTCAATAAACTCTGCTTTTGGCATCAATAAATTTGCAGCAAAATCATTAGCCTCGTATTCCACCTCACTAGTTCCTTCCCTAAATAGTTCGTCCTGATCAGTAAGATGTTCTAAAAACAAATGACCCAACTCATGTGCAATTGTAAACCTATCTCTATACCCCTTTGGATTATCAATATCAAGCTCTTTATTTTTGATTTGAATTAAGTACCCCTTTTCTTTATCAGGTTTAATTGAACCATCTTTTGAGATATTGGCATCATATTCTATCTCTATATCGCTAAAATAGGAGATGATTTTATTTAAATCAATAGGAATAGTGAGGCCAATATGGCTAATCAGTTCATCAGTTAATTGTGTTACATCTCTGCCCATACGAATATACCTCAACAATATGTACCAATAACTACAAGTATTATAGAGAAAACATAAATTATTAATGAATATCTTAAAAAACACATTTTCCTTTTTGAAACTTGGGCTACTTCTCGTATTTGTTTCTTATAATGTTCATACTTTATAGAATCAGTATAGTCATATCCCTTATCCGTCCAACTCATAAAGTATAAAGGATTCGAAGATTTGCTAATTGTAGGAAGCAATGCTCCAATAATTAATATTATTGACACTAGAACTCCAATCAATCCCAATATTAGAAAAAGGAAATTTTTTTCGTGCCCCTCATTAAGCTTTAGAAGAAAATATATCAATCCTGTCTCAAACGTTAGAAAGACAGCCAACTTTGCCTCTATAAACTTTAGCCAACCAGAGGTGTCATCATATATTGCTTTTAATTCATCATAACTCATCACTGTTTCTCCTTTTATTCTATAAATATTACAATTATATCAAAAAAAATAAACTTTATCAATCAATATTGATATGACCAAATTTTGTAATTTAGCAAAAAAAGAGAGTGGGACAAAAGTCTAACCTTAAATATAAAAAGCGAACAAAATCAGTTATCTGACACTCAGAATTCTGTCTTGTTCGCTTTTTTGTCTAATCTATCAATTTTAAAAATTTATAATAAAGAATTCCTAAAATCAAAATCTTTTTGTCCCAGCCTCTTTTGTTTTTTTAATGTCTAAAATGTCTCACTCCTGTGAAGACCATAGTCAAGCCATATTTATCCGCAGCTTCGATGGACTCTTGGTCACGGACGGACCCACCCGGCTGGATGATGGCCTTAATACCTGCTTTAGCGATTTCTTCCACGTTATCCGCAAATGGGAAGAAGGCATCTGAAGCAAGGACAGCGCCGTCAAGACGGTCTTTGGCTTGGTCAATCGCAATACGGACGGAAGCTACACGATTGGTTTGACCTGGACCAACACCAAGTGTCATGTGGTCGTTGGTTACGATGATACCGTTTGATTTTACATACTTGATAGCCTTCCAAGCGAACTCAAGAGCAGTCGCCTCTGTCTCGGTTGGCTGGCGTTTGGTCACCACTTGCCAGTCAGCTGGGCTTTCCTTGACCACGTCTTGATTTTGCACAAGAAGTCCACCGACAACACCTGTGTATTCTGCTTCCACTTCACTAGCATCTTGTGCATCAAATGGCAACTCTAGGATACGCAAGTTTTTCTTTTTATTAGTCAAAATATCTAACGCCTCATCCGTATAGCTTGGCGCGATGATGATTTCAAGGAAAACACCGTGCATCTTCTCAGCTGTCGTAGCATCTACCTCACGGTTAAGGACGACAATTCCACCAAAGATAGACACTGGGTCAGACTCATAAGCGTAATCCCAAGCAGTTTCGATGTCATCTGCCTGACCAATTCCACATGGATTCATATGTTTCAATGCTACAACTGTCGGATGGTCTTTGAAATCACGGATGATACGAATGGCCGCATCTGCATCGCGGATATTATTGAAGGACAATTCCTTACCGTTAAGCTGTTTCGCTGAAGCAATCGAGTAGTCAGTCGGCAAGGCTTTTTGGTAGAAGTCCGCATCCTGTTGAGGATTTTCCCCATAGCGCATAGCTTGTTTGAGGTCATAGGTCAAGGTCAGTTTTTCAGGCTTGCTTTCGCCGACCTGAGCTGTAAAATACTCTGCAATCAAGGCATCGTAAGCCGCTGTGTGGCGGAAAACCTTAGCTGCCAAACGTTGGCGAGTTTCGTAAGTCGTTTCACCATTGGCTGACAACTCGTCCAAAACCACTGCATAGTCAGCAGGGTCTACCACAACTGTCACGCTGGCGTGGTTCTTCGCTGCTGAGCGAAGCATAGACGGACCACCGATATCGATGTTTTCGACTGCATCCGCGTACGTCACGTCTGGTTTGAGAATGGTTTCCTTGAAAGGATAGAGGTTGACCACTACAAGGTCGATGAGCTCGATCTTATTGTCCTTAGCCGCTTCCAAGTGGCTATCCAGGTCACGACGAGCGAGGAGA
This sequence comes from Streptococcus oralis ATCC 49296, assembly GCF_000185265.1. Lineage (GTDB taxonomy): Bacteria > Bacillota > Bacilli > Lactobacillales > Streptococcaceae > Streptococcus > Streptococcus oralis_BC. Next base: position 420,015 of record NZ_GL622183.1, read on the forward strand.
CCACCGTGAATATTTGGGTGGAGAGTCTTGACACGACCGTCCATCATTTCTGGGAAGCCCGTCACATCATCAATTGCAATGGTCTCCACCCCAGCATTGTCAAGGGCAACCTTTGTCCCACCTGTCGAGATAATCTCCCAACCGAGTTTTTTAAGTTCTTGGGCAAATTCAACAATGCCCGCTTTGTCTGAGACGCTGATTAAGGCCTTTTTCGTCATTCTATTCCTCTTTCTTTAGATCCAAGCGCATAGCGACTTCGTTATTTTCTTCTATAAAATCCTGTTTCCTGAAAACCCAGACTAGTCAACAGGTACTTCATTTTTTCATTTCCAACCACATAATCTGCGGTAATATGACTGCAAGCTCTATCCATCTGAGCCTCTTTGATTAGAACTTCCAAGGCTTTTCGACCATAACCTCTTCCTTGGTACTGCTGACCAATCATTATCCGCCAGATAAAGTATTCCGCTTCATCCTTGTCTATTTCTAGCAGGAGAAAGCCAACCACTTGCTTATCCCAATAGATTGCCATCGGAAACACATCTTCGTTTTTCCGGTAGAGCCATGCATCAGCTAAAGAGCGTACGTTTGGAGCCACGAAACGTGCTCGTTCATCAGCTTCAGATATTTTCAAATCCAGCACTGCCTGAAAACTGCTCTCATCTACCAATTTCAGTTCAATCATTTTTTCTCCTAGCAAGATTGCGCAATCAAAACTTGATTTACTTCTTACCTTCTCTCCACTCCCAAGCTATCCAGTACCTCTGGATACAACTTGTACTCTACCTCATGAATTCGAGCTTCAAAGCTTTCGACGGTATCATCAGCTAGTCGTGGTACGCGTACTTGTTTGATGACCTTTCCTGTATCCACACCCGAGTCCACCCAGTGAATGGTCACGCCACTCTCAGCGACACCAGCATCCCAAGCATCCTCAATCCCATGAGCTCCTGGAAATTCTGGCAGGTAGGCCGGATGAATGTTGATAATTCGACCTTCATAAGCCGCCAATAAGGTTGGGCCGACGATTTTCATATAACCCGCCAAACAAACCAAGTCAATCTGGTGCTCTTCTAATAGCTCAACAAGTGCTGCTTCGTAGTCCGCCTTGTTCTCAAACTCCTTGAGTTCAAAAGCATAGGACAGGACACCAAGCTTTTCTGCACGCTCTAGCACATAGGCGTCACGATGGTCTGAAAAGACAAACTCCACCGGAAACTCTTCAGCAATCACCTGAAAGTTTGAGCCATTACCAGAGGCAAAAACCGCTATTTTTTTCATTTGATGATGACACTTTCGTTTTCTTTCTTGACGATGCGACCAATTTCATAGACTGGTTCATCCAACAATTCCTTGACGCGATCTACATTTTCAGGGCTAACTGCCAACATGAGGCCCACACCCATATTGAAGATTTCAAACATTTCTTCGTGCTTGATTTCACCATATTTTTCAAGAGCTTTGAAAATAGGAAGCACTGGAACCTTGCTTTCCTCAATCTCAGCAGCTAGGTCATCTGCAAACATACGAGGGACATTCTCGATAAATCCACCACCTGTGATGTGGGCAATCCCGTTTACCAAGCCTTCCTTGATGAGTGGCAAGACAGCCTTGACATAGATACGAGTCGGCTCAAGCAGAACTTCCTTGAGTTTCTTGCCTTCCAATTCTGGCAAGACTTCCTCACCTGTGTAGTCGGCAAAGACACGACGGACGAGTGAGTAACCATTTGAGTGAATCCCACTTGAGGCAAGTCCGAGAAGAATATCTCCCTCTGCTACCTTTGAACCGTCAATGATTTGAGATTTTTCAGCCACGCCGACCGCAAATCCAGCCAAGTCGTAGTCATCTTCGCCGTACATACCAGGCATTTCAGCCGTTTCACCACCGATGAGGGCAGCCCCAGCCTGCACACAACCTTCTGCCACACCAGCAACGACTTGTTCTAGTTTAGCTGGTTCATTCTTCCCTGTCGCCACATAGTCGAGGAAATAGAGGGGTTCCGCACCTGCAGCGATGATATCGTTGACACACATGGCTACACAGTCCTGCCCAATCGTGTCATGCTTGTCGTACTTGATAGCCAGCATGAGCTTGGTTCCGACACCGTCAGTTCCTGAGATCAAGACAGGCTCTTTTACCCCTGTCTTTGAAAGGTCAAACATGCCACCAAAGCCACCAAGAGCTCCCATGACACCCGCACGCTCCGTACGAGCCACATGCTTTTTGATCCGCTCAACAACTTCATAACCCGCTTCAACATCAACACCCGACTGGGCGTACGCATTTTTATTTGTCATCTTCTCTTCCTTTCCTTTCATGGAGAGTCTTTATCCGTCTATTTGTAAAAACTGGTCTTATCCCCCAAACTTCTACGATATTCTTCCTCATAGTCGTAGAGAGGAGTTGGGTAGTCTCCATCAAAATAAGCGACACAGAGACCACCATTCGGCGCATCTGTTTCGATGCCGATAGAATCAATCAAGCCATCAATCGAAAGATAGGTCAGGCTATCCGCACCAATGATTTGGCGAGTTTCTTCGACTGTATGATTAGCCGCGATCAGCTCCTGACGCGTCTGGATATCAATCCCGTAAAAACATGGATAAGCTAGCGCTGGACTGCCAATAGCAACATGAACCTCAGACGCACCTGCTTCTTTCAAAAGCTGAACAATACGGCGAGAGGTCGTCCCACGAACAATGGAATCATCAATCATCACCACACGTTTTCCTTTAACGACACCCGAAACAGCAGACAGTTTCATCCGCACCCCTTGCTCCCGCAATTCTTGAGTCGGTTGGATAAAGGTGCGTTGGGTGTATTGGTTTTTGATGAGACCCATTTCATTTGGCAGACCGGATTCTTCTGCAAATCCCATAGCTGCGCTAAGTGAGGAATTTGGCACACCAACCACGATATCCGCTTCGTGCTTAAATTCACGCGCTAATTGGGCCCCCATACGTTTGCGAGCTGTATGGACATTGACCCCATGGATATTAGAGTCAGGGCGAGCAAAATAGATATACTCCATAGAACAAATCGCCAACTGGGTATCATTCGTATAGCTATCGTACTGAATCCCATTGTCATCCACGATTACAATCTCTCCTGGTTTCACATCACGAATCCACTCAGCACCGATGACCTCAAAGGCACAGGTTTCAGACGAAACCACCACCGCTCCGTTTGCCATTTTTCCGATAGAAAGCGGACGGAAGCCATTAGGATCAAGCGCAGCAATCAACTTATCCTCAAACAGCAGGATATAAGCAAATCCACCTTTGACAAGGCTGAGCGCCTCCTTGATTTTGCCCATCAAGTTCGGATTGTGACTCCGACGAATGAGGTGTGCCAAAATTTCCGAGTCCGAAGTTGAACTGAAAATTGCTCCTCTTTGTTCCAATTCTTTCTTGAGCGATTCAGCATTGGTCAGGTTTCCGTTGTGAGCAAGTCCAAACTGCATATCATGAAAGCGAAAGAGGAAGGGCTGGATGTTGTCAACAGAAGCTTCGCCAGCAGTCGCATAACGCACATGCCCAATCGCGCTCGTTCCAGTTAGTTTATCCAAATTAGCAGGATTTCTGAACACTTCTGATAAAAGCCCCATATCACGATGACGCTTCAATTGCCCCTGATCATTGGAGAGGATTCCTGCCCCCTCCTGACCACGGTGCTGAAGACTATGGAGACCAAAATAGGTCAATTTAGCAGCATCTGGATGCCCCCAAATACCGAAAACACCACATTCTTCATTAAGAGATTTTACTTCGTATGTCATTTTTTATACCTTTTATTTCCCTGTGAAATAACGCACAGCCGATGCGAACAGGTGCTGGTCTTTATTTCCTGGGATGTTTTGGAAAAGACCGTCTTCATAACGTTCTGAGTGTCCCATTTTACCGATGATTTGGCCGTTCTTGCTGGTAATTCCTTCGATGGCATTTACAGAACCATTCGGATTGTACTTAGAATCCATACTTGGTTTGCCGTCAAAGTCAACATATTGGGTAAAGATTTGACCATTGTCACGGAGCTCTGCAAATTCCTCAGCCGTCACGACAAATTTCCCTTCACCGTGCGATACTGGAATGACATGGATATCGCCCACTTGTACTCCAGCCAACCATGGTGAGTTGGTATTGGCAATCCGAGTTTCCACCATCTTAGCCACGTGTTGGTTGGCATCATTGTAGAAAAGGGTTGGGCTAGTGCTACTTGCATCTTCAAAGTTACCATATGGAAGAAGACCTGATTTGACGAGGGCTTGGAATCCATTACAGATACCGATAACCAAGCCACCACGAGCGATAAAGCCATCAATGGCTGCACGCACTTTTTCATTGAGCAAGATATTGACAATAAACTTAGCTGATCCATCCGGCTCATCCGCAGCTGAGAATCCACCTGCAAAGAAGAGAATGTTTGCCTTGCCGATATTGTCAACCATGGTTTCAACTGACTTGACAATAGCTTCTTCATTCAAGGTCACGAATGGCACCAAGTTAACTTCTGCACCTTCTTTTTCAAAGGCCTTGGCTGAGTCATATTCTGAGTTGGTTCCTGGGAATACTGGGATGTAAACCACCGGTTTTTCAATAGTTTCTTTTGATTTGATGACTGCGTCAGAAGCGACAACTGGTACTTCGTCCAATTCTTTAGATTGGGCAAATTCTGTTGGGTAAACTTCTTCCAGTTTTCCTTGGAAGGCACTGTCAAGTTTGTGTCCATCTAACTTCACACCGTTGACAACGAGTGTAAAGTCTGCTTTCGTTTGACCGATTTTCTCTACTCCAGCAATCTCTTCAGGAGATGTGAAGACAAATCCGCCCAATTGAGCTGTTAAAGAACTTTCAAGTTCAGGCAAGGTCACCTCTGCACCGATATGATTTCCGAAGGTAGCAAGTGCCAAGCTTTCAAGGACACCGCCATATTTAACAGCTGATGCAGATGTTACTTTGTGTCCAGCTTGGATAACTTCAAATTGAGCAAAATTTTTCTTAATCAAGTCAAAATCAATCTCTGAAGAGAGGACTTGACCTGGGATGTAGTAGATGTTTTCACCAGCAGTCTTGAACTCAGGAGAGAGGACCTTACGGCTATCTGCCGTCGTCACCCCAAAGGCAACCAAGGTTGGCGGTACAGTCAATTCTTCAAAAGTACCAGACATGGAGTCCTTACCACCGATAGATGGCAAACCAAGCTGGATTTGTGCTTCGATAGAGCCTAGGAGAGCTGCTACTGGCTGACCGAAACGCTCAGCTTGTTTGTCCATCCGCTCGAAATACTCTTGGTAAGAGAAGCGAGCCTTAGACCAGTTTGCACCAGCAGCAACCAGACGAGCAGTCGCTTCGATAACCGCATAGACAGCGCCATGATATGGAGACCATTCTGCCACGTATGGATTGAATCCTTGCGCCATGACAGACGCAGTGTGAGTCACACCGTGTTGAACTGGCAATTTCTGCACAGATGCCTCAGTTGGTGTGAGTTGGTAGCGACCACCAAGTGGGTGATTGACCGTTGAACGACCGACCGAGCAGTCAAAGATAGTTTGTAAACCTTTTTGACTCGCATGGTTGAGATCAGACAGAACCGCAAGGGTATCTGCTTCAAGTGTGTCAGCACTTGTTGTGCGTTCTTCTGGGAGTTTGACATCCTTGTCCACAACCTTGGCATCAACGACTACACGCACACCGTTTGTATCAAGGAAACGGCGTTCCAAGTCGACAATCGTTTCACCATTCCAGTGCATGACAAGATTTGGTTTTTCAGTCACTGTTGCCACAACAACAGCATCAATATTTTCTTTATTACATTCCGCAACGAAGGCATCTACATCCTCAGGACGAACCACCACAGCCATCCGTTCTTGTGATTCAGAGATAGCAATTTCGGTACCGTTCAATCCTTGGTATTTAAGAGGAACCTTGTTGAGGTCAATTTCAAGACCATCTGCCAATTCACCGATAGCCACACAGACACCACCTGCTCCAAAGTCATTGGACTTCTTGATGAGACGAGTGACATCGCCATTACGGAAAAGGCGTTGGATCTTGCGCTCTTCGATGGCATTCCCTTTTTGAACCTCAGCACCGGCAGTCTCTACAGACTCAACTGTTTGAACCTTAGAAGATCCCGTTGCACCACCGACACCATCACGTCCAGTCTTCCCACCGAGCAAGATAATCACATCGCCGGCTTCCGGTTTTTCACGGACTACATTTTCCTTAGGAGCAGCACCAACAACGGCACCTAGCTCCATGCGTTTAGCTACAAAGCCTGGGTGGAAGTACTCACGAACGTAAGTCGTCGCCAGACCAATTTGGTTACCATACGAAGAATACCCATGAGCCGCTGTCTTCGAAATGACTTGTTGTGGCAATTTCCCAGCGCGCGTTTCTGAAATCGGCGCTGTAATGTCGCCCGCGCCTGAGATACGCATGGCTTGGTAAACGTAGGAACGACCTGACAATGGGTCACGAATAGCTCCACCGATACAAGTAGCCGCTCCACCAAATGGTTCGATTTCTGTTGGGTGGTTGTGGGTTTCGTTCTTAAACATGAGGAGCCATGGTTCTTTCACTCCATTCACATCCACTTCGATTTCAACCGAGCATGCATTGATTTCGTCAGACACTTCCATATCGTCCAAACGACCATTAGCACGCTCATAACGACCAAAAATAGTCGCCATATCCATCAAGGTTTGTGGTTTTTCAGAACGACCTAACTCATCACGCATGGCAATATACTTGTCATAAGTCGCCTGCAATTGCTTTTGGAATTTAGAAGCTGAGAAATCAATCTGTTTCAACTCTGTCTCAAAAGTCGTGTGACGGCAGTGGTCAGACCAATAAGTGTCCAAAACCTTGAGCTCAGTCTCAGTCGGCACACGCCCGATTGACTTGAAATAGTCTTGGATAAAGAGCAAATCATCCACTTCCATAGCCATCCCTTGCTCAGCCTTGTAGCGGGCAAAGTCTTCTGCTGTGTAGCTTTCAAAGAAAGTCAATTTTGGAATAGTCTTGTCTGACTCTGAAAATTCCTGCTTGGCAATTCCTGTCGTGATGTCCTTGAAACGAGAATCCACTGGATTGAGCAGGTAGTTCTTGACCGCTTCCAACTCAGTCGCATCAATATCTTTATTAACCAAGTAAAGTTGAGCAGTATTAACCGTTACATCACTTGAGCTACCAAGCAAAAGCAAGGCTTCTTGTGAAGAAGCTGCACGCTGGTCAAACTGTCCTGGCAGACTTTCAATGGCAAAGAAAGCATAGTTGGCAAGATCAGCCTGCACAGCCGATTCGTCCAAGACATGGTCTGTCACCTGCTCAGAGAAGATATGTTTCTCTGCAGGCGCAAACAAGTCCTCTGCCAAATCAAAGACATCATAAACTTGCACAATGCGAATACTTTTCAAAGTTGAAAGTCCCAAGTTGTGCTGGAGCTCCCTTACCAAACTCTCTGACTTGACTTGAAAATCAGCCTTTTTTTCAACAAAAATACGTTTATTCATCAATTCTTATTCCTTTATTTCAGCTCTTGCAATGTTCCCAAATGACCTTGAGAGTCTTGCAAACAGATTATTTCAAACCCTGCAATTTCTCCCAGACAATCTCGTAGACGTCAGTTAATTCACCTAGACCTCTACGGAAAACATCCTTGTCCATGTGGTTTCCATCCGCATCCCACAAACGGCAGTTATCTGGTGAAAATTCGTCTGCTAAGATAATCTTACCATCCTTGTCAAAACCGAACTCTAGCTTAAAGTCAATCAATTTAAGGCCAATCTCAGCAAACCAAGCTTTCAAGAGCTCATTGATACGACGGGTTTCTTCCTTCAAGTAAGCAATCTGCTGGTCATCCGCAATTTTAAGGAATTTCACATGCTCGTCATTGATAAAGGGATCGTCCAAATCATCATTTTTATAGTAAAATTCGACAATTGGAGTCTCAAATACAATACCTTCTTCTACGCCAAAACGTTTTGAAAAGGAACCAGCCGTGTAGTTGCGGAGCACAACTTCCAAAGGAATAATCTCAACCTTTTTATTGAGCTGTTCCGTATCCGAAAGTTTCTCCACAAAGTGAGTCGCTACACCAGCCGCATTTAATTTCTCAAAAATAAAAGATGAAATCTGATTATTTAACACTCCCTTGCCCGCAATCTGCTCCTTCTTGACACCGTTAAAAGCAGTCGCCTGGTCCTTGTAAGTTGAAATAATGAGATTTTCATCCTCAGTTGTATAGATATCCTTGGCTTTTCCCGAATAGATCAGTTGTTTTGACATTTTAAAGTTCGCCTTTCGTTTTACTTGAGCACATTCTACCACAAAAGCATGAAAAATTCAAGGTTTTTACGAATAAATAACGTTTTTCTAGTTTAAGCGTAAAGAAAAACCGTAAGATGAACTCTTCTTACAGTTTTAAAATCATTTATCCTCTGAAAAACACGAATATTACCCTTTATTCAAAAATTGATCCCAAAAATATCGGAGATAGCTTTTCTTTCCTGTAATCATCTGCAGGCGACCTTCTAAACCATAACGAAGTGTTGCAGCCTGCTCCGAAGTTAAATTAGTCTCCGCCTCAATTTTAAAGAAATTTCCTTGTTCAGTCTTGGTAGCTGTCGCATCAATACTTGTAATCGTAGAATCCAGGAAAATTTGATTCTTCGCATCATTAGTCGTAGTATAACGGACAGAGTCCCCAATCTTGACTCTAGCAACATCTTTTGAACTGAGATAGGCTGTGAGTTTGGTTTTTCCTTCTTTTTCCAAGGATGGGTAGAGCTGGGCTAGCAGGGTTCCTTCTGCGGCCATGGTAGAATCGCTAGTCTCAGGATTAAGGTGAAGCACCCCATCCTCACTTGCTGTAATCTTCCCCTTATCGAGGAGACCTCCCTGGACTTTCTTACCCGACTCTGCTTCTAAAATTTTCTGATCCAAAAGAGTTAATTCCTGACCGACTTTAACTAAGTGCTGAGACTTGAGTGATTCCAGTTGACTATCCAGTCCCGTTGCGTGGGCCTGTTGAGCTCCAGAACCTGCATATTGCACACGATAGGTAGCTAGGCTAGACTCTAGCTGGGCAATTTGTGCATCCACTTGCGCAATAACTTGCGATTTAGCTTGCGGATCTTCTTCACCTTGATTTTTATAGGTCTGGTAAAAAGAGTAGGCTGGATTCTGACTATCCAGTTGATCTCCCTTTTCAATCGCTGACTTGGCTGTTTTGTAGTCTCGTATTTTTTCCTCTGTTTGGCTGATAAGATTGCCAATCTCGGCCTGGCTCTGACTTGCTGCCGCATTTTGAGAAGAGATGCTGGCATTTTGTTGAGAAACATTACTTCTTAGACCATTCGCTTGGCTGAGATAATCTCGAAACATCTCCTGGTAACCAAACTTATCCGCCTCTGGAAATTGATCACTCCCCTCTTTCAAACTGAATTGCAAATACCCCAACTGCTTTTTTTGATCCTTTAGCATCTCCAATTGACTGGTATATGCCTCAACCTGGACAGCCTCCGCCCCTTGCTGGTACTGAACGAGGAGTTCCCCCTGCTTGACTAGTTTGTTTTCTTCTAGATAATTGGCCACGATGAGTTGATTGCTAGTCGACTGGATATTGGCAATGATCCGACTAGGTTCGACTGTCGCTCTGGTAGACAAACTAATCTCCTTCTCTGCAAAAACTGCAAATCCCAGTAAAAACATGAACAGAAGTGACATAGGTAAAATCACCCGACTGGAAAAATTATGATAACGACGATTATAAAACTCCGCACTTTCTAAAAATTCTGGTTTCATCCTCTCCTCTTTCTAGCTATTCACCAAATGGGCGTAAAAGCCATCCTGTGCAAGCAAGTCTGCATGGTTACCCTCTTCGACAATCTTGCCCTGCTCCAAAACAACAACCTTCTCTGTCCGCTCAGCGATGGTCAAGCGATGGGCGATGAAAATCAAGGTCTTATCCAAAGCCATAAGATTATCCACGATTCGCTTCTCTGTCAAAATATCCAGACTGCTGGTCGCCTCATCCAATATCAAGACAGGCGCATCTGTCAAGAGAGCACGCGCCAGAGCGATTCGCTGACGTTGTCCACCTGAAATTCCAGCCCCATCCGAAGTTAATTCTGTCTGGTAATTCAGTGGCATGCGCTCGATATCCTCTCGAATCTCGGCCAATTCGACTGCCCGTAAGATATCCTCTTGAGTCGTCCCCTCCTTGGCTCCAAGGAGAAGATTCTCCAAAATCGTTCCGTTAAAGACATAGGGCTGTTGAGGCAGGTAGTTGATATACTGACGCAAGGCCTTTTTGTCAATCTGATTAAGATTGACACCACCCAGACTAATCTCTCCCTGACTTGGGTCGTAAAAATTAACCATCATTTTGGCTAAGGTGGTCTTACCCGAACCTGAAATCCCCACAAAAGCTATCTTAGACCCTTGTGGAATGGTCAAATTGATATCCGACAAGACATCTCGACCATAGCCATACTTATAGCGAACCTGCTTAAAGGTCATATCTCCCTTCATCAAACTCAAATCTTCTACCGTTTTCTTCTCCTCAAACTCCGAAGCTACCAGATAAACCTCATTTAAGCGATTATTGGCAACCTGCGCTGTCTGAAGTTTGGTTTGTAGGTTAATGATATTTTCCAAAGGATTGGTAAAGTAAACAAGCAGGGTGTTATAAGTAATCAGCTGACCCAAACTCATTTTCCCATCCATGACAAGAATAGCTCCCAGCCAGAGAACGGCAACATTGAGCAGGAGCTGGGCAACTTTTTTCAGAGCCTTTTGCTGGCTTTCTGCCCGACTATAGGTAAAAGATTTTTTCAGATAAGCCACAAATTCCTTATCAATCTTTTGATAGCGCGAACTCTCACTGGTCAACGACTTAATGGTCTCAATGCCGTTGATATCCTCGATGATAGAAGAAGACAGAACCGCATTAGCTTCCATGGTATCCCGATTCATCTTTTCAAAAGGCTTCATAAAGGCAAAGATAATCACTGTATAGATGGGAAGCGCAAGCAGACTAATGAAAAAGAGTGTCATATTTTGTGAAAACAAGACCAGCGAGATAATCAAAATCGTCGACACATCTAGGAAAATCGACAGAATGGTCGACGCCAACGCATCGATGATACTGTTGGCATCTGTAAAACGAGAGACAATTTCTCCTGTCCTCCGTGTCGCAAAAAAGGACATCGGCAGGTGAAAAACATGCTTGATGTAGGACAAAATCACATCGATGGACAACCGTTGTCCCAGAACAAGTAAAAGGTATTCCTGCGCATAGGACAAAATCTGCTGGAGGATATAGACGATGACTAGTCCTATTGAGATGATACCCAGCGTCGAACGCATCTGGTCTGGTACGTAACTATCAATGATGGACTGAAGATAGTAGGAACCCACGATATTGATCAAGGTCACCAAGAGTGTCGCTAGGACGATATTGGTAATCAAGCCACGCTGTTTGAGTAAGATTGGCAAGAAGGATAGGAGCCCCTGTTTTTTCTCCTTATGAGGTTTGTAGTCCGGTGATGGTGCCATAAAAATACTAACCCCTGTCCACTCTTGCGCAAATCGCTCACGGGAAATCTTGGTCAGCTTGATACCAGGATCTGGATCAGCGATATGAATGTGCTTTTTATCCTGACCTATCACCACATAGTAGTGGAGTAACTTCCCTTCCTTGAGCACATGAGCCACAAAAGGAAAGGTCAAATCTGGCAGATCAAAGAGCGTCATATCCGCCTTGATAGCCCGCGTCTCAAACCCAATTTCCTCTGCCACCTTTACAAGTCCCAAAGCCGTCGTCCCATCCATGGTCGTCTTGGCTAATTCTCGTAGATGAGCCAAGGAGTAATAACTACCGTAGTAACCAAAGACCATAGCCAAGGAAGCCACGCCACAATCCATCTGATCCACCTGGGGACGATAGTGCCTTTTCCTAAATTTCATATCCTTCTCCTTTTTCTAACAATCTCTTTAAAAATTTGTAAGATTATTTTAACCAAATAAGGATAAAAACAGGAAAATATTCCTAAATAAACCATTTTCGCGCCTAAAACGCACTTTAGAAAGCATAAACTATCATTTAAATGTAAAAAAGCAGAACAAAAGTTCTGCCTGTTTAAAGTAACCGTTAAAAAATGAATGTCCAGAAATAAACTATTCTGAAATGATATTCTCTTTACTTCTATAAAGTGAGATAAATGTCATCAAAAATAATGAAACGTAGGCACATCAAAATATTCAAACCATGTAGGTAGATGTATCTTGTTTACATCAGCCACGATTCTAATAATTAGATAAGCTATCGAGCTAAATAATACAGTGGTCTCTGGCAAAGTTTTTCGTAGTAATTGAACAACTTTCATCTCAAACTCCAATCTGATGGTCCATCAATTCCCAATCGTACTTTCTGTTGTTTTGTACTTGTATCCTACATAAAACAGACCAAGCAGAATTGGATAGGTTTCTGGATAAAACAAGGTATTGATTGGGTTTTTCAATATCAAATTCGTTGCGATATAAAGAATGATCGATACGACAAAATACCCCTCAGCAAATCCTAATAAGATTTTTTTCATGGTAGACTCCTATTTACCTGAAAAGAGTGCTCGAGTTGTTAAAATAGCTCCACCTGTATATACAAAACCTTTTACAAAACCAACTGCCACAGGGATAAGAAGGGGAAAGGCTCCCCCTTGAATTTCCTGCAAGTCCGTATCAGTCATTGTTTCAAATTTTAAAATAGATTTTCCCATATCATCTCCTCCTTCTATTACCATCTACCCGTCACATAATTATAACCTGCAACTCCTGCTGCAGTAATTCCACCAGCAATTTTAGCTGCTGTCACAGGATTAGCAATCACCCAGGCTACAATCGGCCATGCTCCCCCATTCACATCCGTCAACTCTTCTTCTGTAAGAGCTACAAAGTTCTGTTCCATGTTGTCAAAGTTTGTCATCTTTTTTCTCCTTTATTTTTTTAGTTTACTGTTTCTAGGCTTTAAACCATTTTAAAAACCAGATTGGGTAAATTACTGAAATCATTTCCTTATCTCCTTCCTTTTCTTCTCACTTTTTTATTCGAGAAGTAATTTAAAATGAACAGGTAAATTTCATTTATTTTAAATACCATTTGATCAACCATGGCAATAAGATTGGTAAATACATCGCGTAATCTCCTTCCCTTTTTCCTTACCTATTTATTCGAAAAACAATTCGAAAATGAACAATTCATTCATTTTTATTTTAAAAACCACTTAATGAACCACGGATAAAAACCAGTCACATACATAAATGTTCCCCCTTTTTCTTTCTCATCTCTTTATTCGCAATTTCTACTAAAAGTTTCTCTTTTTTCGCAAATAAAAAACAACATGACTTGCATGTTGCTTTTTCCTATTTTTTATCTTTAATAATCGCTACTACATCCGCTACACTTTGAAGTTGGTCGATTTCCTCATCGCTGATTTCGATTCCAAACTCATCTTCTAGCGTCAAGACGAACTCCATCAAGTCCACTGAGTCTGCATCAAGATCATCCTTCAAACTCAAGGCTTCTGTTACGACAAAGTCTTCTCCCTGTCTTTCTTGGATAATGTTCACGATACGGTCAAAAATTTCTTTGTTTGTCATCTGTTATTCTCCTGAAAATTCACGCGCAGTTTGGGCAACTACGTCTGTTTCTAGCATGGTACGAATCTGACGAATCGTACTGTACACAGCCTTGGCATCACTTGAGCCATGAGTTTTTACAACTGGCGCCTTAACACCAAACAAAACTGCTCCTCCAACATCTGAATAGTTGAGCTGTGTCTTCAACCCCTTAAGACTATCCTTGAGAAGTAGAGCACCTAGCTTCGCTCGAAGACCACCACCTGTAATAGCTGTCTTGAGCAAGCCCATAATTCCCATGGCTGTCCCTTCAATGGATTTGAGAACAGCGTTTCCCGTGAAACCATCTGTTACGACAACATCCACAACGCCATTCATCAGATCACGCGCTTCCACGTTTCCGACAAAGTTCAAACTTTCATCAGCTACTAACAAGTCGTATGTTTCCTTACGAAGCGGATCTCCCTTGCTGCTTTCTGTTCCATTGTTGAGCAAACCAACACGTGGTTTCGAAATCCCACGAACATTCTTTGCATAGAAGGAACCTAGGACAGCGTATTGATGGAGGTGCTGGGCTGTATTTTCCGCATTGGCTCCAAGGTCTAGCATGTCAAACCCTTTTCCATCAATGGTCGGCAAGGTAGACATGAGTCCTGGACGATCGATATTTTTGATACGACCCACAATGAAGAATCCTGCAGCCAACAAGGCACCTGTGTTACCAGCAGAGAGGACAGCGTCTGCTTCTCCCTCTTTAACAGCCTTAGCTGCCAATACCATGCTGGCATTTTTCTTCTTACGGATAGCTTTTGTCGGCTCATCGTCTGAGTTAATTTTCTCATCCGTATGGATGATGCTGACGCGGTCTGTAGCTGTTAGATATTGCTTGATTTTAGCTTCATCTCCGTAGAGTTGAATCTCAATATCTGAAAAGTCAGCTAGGGCTTGATTGACACCCTCAACGATGGCTTGAGGTGCGTAATCGCCCCCCATAGCATCTACTGCGATTTTTTTCATTTGTCTTCCTCTTTTAGTAATTGTCCCCAGTCGGCTAGGGAGTCAATAAATTTTTTTGATTTCAGGTGAATCCCGACGTACTCTTCATAGATTTGATCCATAAACTTGCGCAAGTCTTGTTTGATTTCAGGCTTGAGTGAAATGGTCTCCAAGGTCTCAAAATCAATAGCCTGAAATTGATTGAGCAGATAAGGGATATTGGGATTTAGATGGCAACGTTTCTCGTCCTCATGAAAATGATCCGGACAGAGGCAGGCTCCATATTTGAAAGAAAAGTCAAAGGCCTGACCTACCCGATGGCAAAAGACACACTCATTAAAATTGAGGCTGATTCCAAATCGAGTCAAGATTTGAATTTCAAAAATATTGGTTAAAACCTGATAATCCAAGCCTGCTTCCATCAACTCCAGAGTCTTCCTCAAGAAAGCAAACAAGGGAGCATCCTGCTGATTATCCTGCAAACTAGCATCTGCAAGGGCAGCCACATAGGTAGCATAGGCCATGACAAAGAGATCACTATTAATCTTGGGAAAGGTCATCACCTCATGGTAGTCCTCGATGTAGCTAAGGCCGTCATCATTGATTCGCAAGAGAAATCGTGCCAACACCAAGGGCTGAATAACCGGAGCTAGTTTAGATTGACCAGCGTGTTTGACGAAAAACATGCGCTTGCCAGCCTGCTCGGTGAAGATTTTGACTAGCTTGTCATCCTCACGAAAGTTACGATTGTAGAGTACGAGGCCTTGACTCGTGATAGACTGAATCATGCTTCTCTCATATACTCCTCAAGTCGTTTCATGGCCTCTTTGATCGTTTCCATGCTGGCTGCATAAGACAGACGCACATAGCCCTCTCCGTAACGTCCAAAGGCGGCACCAGGGATAAAGGCAACGGCCTTCTTCTGAGCAAAATCCTTCAGAAAAGCAAAGGAATCTTGATTGTAGCCCGCTGGAATCTTAGCAAAGATATAGAAGGCCCCATCCGGTTTGATAATCTCAAAACCAAGAGCAGTCATTTTCTCGATAATATAATCTCGACGCTGGATGTATTCCTTCTTCATAGGCTCCGCATCGTTTTTACCCGCCGTCAAAGCTTCTACCGCAGCATGCTGAGCCATCGTATTTGCAGCAGTAACCAAATATTGGTGACTCTTGATCAACTGAGCTGTGAAAGCCGCAGGAGCAAAGATAAAGCCTAAACGCCAACCTGTCATAGCATGCGATTTCGATAAGCCATTGATAATAATAGCCTGGTCTCTCAGCATAGTGCCCAGAGACACATGTGCTTCCCCTGTATAGGTTAATTCTGAGTAGACCTCATCACAGATCACAAAAATCTCATACTTGCGTAAAACGTCTGCCAAGGCTTCCAACTGCTCCCGACTATAGGTAATTCCTGTCGGATTGGCTGGATAGTTGAGAATAACTGCCTTGAGCTTATCCCCTTGCTCCAAAATGGCCTTGTCCAACATCTCAGGAGTCAAGACAAAACCATTCTCAGTTGTATCAATCTCGACAATCTCTGCCCCAACCAGATTGACAATCGGTTCATAACCTGGATAGGCAGGAGCTGGCAAGAGCACCTTGTCTCCTTCTTCTAAGATAGCTGTCAAAGTAGCAGATAAAGCCTCTGTCGCCCCAATTGTAACCAAAATTTCATTTTCAGGATTATAATCTAGCTGGTATTTTTCTTTTACAAAGTCGCTAGCAGCCTGGCGCAAGGTCAGTAAACCGCTCATCCCTGTATAGTAGGATTGGTTCTGGTCAATGGCGCGCTTGGCTGCCTCCTTGATATGATCTGGCGTTGTAAAATCAGGTTCCCCCAAGGTCAAACGCAAGACCCCAGGAATCTCCGAAATAGCCTGATCAAACTGACGAATCAAGGACACTTGAATCTTATCTAATTGTTTATTAAAGCGCTTGGTTAAGTCCATAGATATCCCCCTTGCTTACAGAACATAGTACTATTATACTACAAAAGCTCCCTGACCGCAAAATCCATCTGAACCCCGCATTTTTCACTTTCTGTTTTACTTTTCTTCTCGACAGGACTATAATAATAAGTGCTTATTTTCGGAGGTTTATATGTCATTTTTATCAAAAAATGGAGCAGGAATCTTGGCCTGCCTTCTCATTTCTATCGTATCTTGGTTCCTGGGAGGATTTTTCCCCGTCGTGGGTGCACCTGTCTTTGCAATTTTTGCTGGAATGCTCCTCCACCCCTGGCTCTCACCCTACAAACAACTAGACGCAGGTTTGACCTTTAGTTCCAAGAAATTGCTCCAGTATGCCGTTATCTTACTCGGTTTTGGTCTCAATATCTCGCAAGTCTTCGCAGTTGGACAATCTTCACTCCCCGTCATCCTTTCCACCATTTCGATTTCCTTAATCGTTGCCTACCTCTTCCAGCGTTTCTTTGCGCTAGACACAAAACTGGCTACCTTGATTGGAGTGGGTTCTTCTATCTGCGGTGGTTCTGCCATTGCTGCGACAGCGCCCGTTATCCATGCCAAGGAAAAAGAAGTAGCCCAAGCCATTTCCGTTATCTTTTTCTTCAATGTATTGGCTGCACTCATCTTTCCAACTCTAGGAACCTGGCTTCACTTATCCAATGATGGCTTCGCCCTCTTTGCAGGAACTGCAGTCAATGATACTTCTTCTGTAACGGCTACCGCCAGCTCCTGGGACAGTCTTTATCAGACCAATACCCTTGAGTCTGCAACTATTGTCAAACTCACGCGCACCTTAGCAATCATTCCTATTACGCTCTTTCTCTCCTACTGGCAAAGCCGCCAACAAAAAAACAGCCAAGATTTCCAACTTAAAAAAGTCTTCCCACTTTTTATCCTTTATTTCATTCTAGCCTCTCTCTTAACGACTCTTCTCACCTCTCTCGGCGTGTCTAGTAGCTTCTTCACCCCTCTCAAACAACTCTCCAAATTCCTCATTATCATGGCCATGAGTGCCATCGGTCTCAAAACCAATCTAGTAGCCATGGTCAAATCCAGCGGTAAATCCATTCTTCTTGGAGCCCTTTGCTGGATTGCTATCATCCTCACCAGTCTTGGCATGCAAGCATTGATTGGTACTTTATAAAATAAAAAGGTAGCCCATGGCTACCTTTTTATTGCTCAAGAATTAAGCGAGTATGTTCTCTCTTAATACAGCGATTCATCACGATGTCATCGCATCCTCCAGCACGCAAGATTTCTTCCGCTTCTAGATTTTCAAGTCCTAATTGCGCCCAGAAAATCTTGGCATCTGCCTTGAGAAAATCACGCGCCACATCTGGTAAAAACTCGCTCCGTCGGTATACATTGACAATGTCCACAGGAAAAGGAATCTCAACTAGACTGGCATAAGCCTTCTCTCCCAAAATTTCCCCACCTGCAGCCTTGGGATTAACTGGAATGATTTTATAGCCCCGAGCTTGCATTTCCTTGGTCACTCGATTACTAGTTGTTTCCTCACGGTCAGACAAGCCCACTACCGCTAACGTTTTACTGGTCTCCAGATACTGACGAATCACACCATCACTTGGATTGATATATTCTTGGCTCATAGAAATCCTCCTTTTTTCTCAGTATAGCATATTTTGAAAAGGCTTGCAGATTTTGACTATAAAAATCTCCTAGCAAGAAAAGAAACCTGCTAGGAGTTCTGTCTACTTCAAGTGAAAGATTAAATCTTTTTCTCAATACAAAATAGGGGAGAAAGAGGACGTTTTTCGTGAATACGGATAATAGCATCGCCCAGAAGATGAGCAATCGAAATTTGTTCAATCTTATCAATCAAACGCTCTTCTGGTAGGTAGATAGTATCCAAAACAACCAATTTTTTAATAGCTGATTTTTGGATATTATCCATAGCAGGACCAGAAAGTACTGGGTGCGTACAGCTTGCGTAAACTTCAACAGCACCTGCTTCAGCAAGAGCATCCGCCGCATGACAAATAGTTCCAGCTGTATCGATCATATCGTCAATCAAGATACAAGTCTTACCTTCTACCTTACCAATGATGTTCATCACTTCACTGGTATTCATCTTGTCTACACTACGGCGTTTGTCAATAATCGCAATCGGAGTTTTCAAAAACTCTGCCAACTTACGAGCACGAGTCACCCCACCATGGTCTGGGCTGACAACCACGTAGTCAGATCCAACCATACCACGACGTTCAAAATAGTCCGCAATCAAAGGAGCACCCATCAAGTGATCTACAGGAATATCAAAGAATCCCTGAATCTGTGCAGCATGCAAATCAATCGTCAACAAACGATCTACGCCAGCAACTTCTAGCATATTTGCAACAAGTTTTGAAGTGATTGGCTCACGCGCGCGCGCCTTTCTATCCTGACGTGCATAGCCATAGTAGGGCATAACAACATTGACAGATTCTGCACTGGCACGCTTCAATGCGTCCACCATAATCAAAATTTCAAGTAAATTATCATTTACAGGTGAACTAGTTGATTGTAGGATAAAGACGTGTTTTCCACGGATAGACTCTTCGATGTTGACCTGAATCTCCCCATCTGAAAATTGGCGAACAGTCGATTTCCCCAACTCTATCCCAATTTCTTGCGCCACACGCTCTGCCAATTCTCTATTAGAAGAAAGGGCAAACAGCTTTAAATCAGAAAAAGACATGATTTCCTCCGGTATTTATGTATCACTTGTTTTTTACACAACATTTTCCATCTACCATTGTAGCGCTTTTTCCTTTATTTTTCAATCAAAAATAAAACAAGAGTAAACATTTATACCCTTGTTTTATGCTATTTTATATTAGCTATATTAAAGCTAAAAATCCTACATTTTAACAATCGATTTTATGCTAGGATGAGATTTTTTTGAGACAAAGTTAGTATACTTCTCTCATACTTCCTGTATCCACATCATAGACAGCACCTGATATAACCACATCATCAGGAATCAGTGGAGACTCTCTAAGCAATTGCATATCCTCTCTAACACTCTCTTCCACATCCTGAAATGGTAAAAAGTCTTGATCAGACACATCGACTCCGAGCTCGTGTTTCAAATGTTCATGAAAACTTTCATTTTGAAAGGTTTGAGCTCCACAGTCTGTATGGTGAAGCACCACGATTTCTCTTGTCCCCATTTGTTGTTGGGAAATCACTAGTGAACGAATCATGTCCTCAGTTACTCGACCACCCGCATTCCGCAAGATATGAGCATCCCCAAGGGCCAAACCTAGAGCTTGCGCAACGTGTAGACGTGAGTCCATACAGGTCACGATAGCTACTCTGGTTTTGGGTTTAAGTGGCAGATTTAACTGCCCATGTAGGGCAACATAAGCCTGATTGGCTTGCATAAACTGTTCAAAATACGACACGATTCCCTCCTCAAAAATTTGACAATCAAATATTTCTCCTATCTTATCATTTTTAAGAGGATTTGTCACGGATTATGCAAAGACCTTCTTCAAAACTTCCTGAATCGTTGTCACACCAATGACTTCAATTTCCTTGGGTGGAGTGATTCCTGTCAAGGAATTCTTGGGTACATAAATCTTGGTAAAGCCCAGTTTTGCCGCTTCATTGATGCGTTGTTCGATACGATTCACGCGCCGAATTTCTCCAGTCAAGCCCAGTTCACCCACAAAACATTCCTGAGGATTGGTAGGCTTGTCCTTGTAACTAGAGGCAATAGCCACTGCAACGGCTAAGTCAATGGCAGGCTCATCCAATTTCACGCCACCAGCAGATTTGAGATAGGCATCCTGATTTTGCAAGAGAAGTCCTGCACGCTTTTCCAAAACAGCCATAATCAGACTCGCACGATTAAAATCAAGTCCTGTCGTCGTGCGCTTGGCATTTCCAAACATGGTTGGTGTCACCAAAGCCTGAACCTCCGCCAAAATCGGACGGGTTCCTTCCATAGTCACCACAATTGATGAACCAGTCGCCCCATCCAAACGCTCCTCTAGGAAAACTTGACTCGGATTGAGCACCTCAACCAATCCGCCTGACTGCATCTCAAAAATCCCAATCTCATTAGTGGAGCCAAAACGGTTTTTGACTGCTCTCAAGATACGAAAGGTATGGTGACGTTCCCCTTCAAAGTAAAGCACTGTATCTACCATATGCTCCAACATACGAGGACCTGCCAAGGTTCCTTCCTTAGTCACATGTCCTACGATAAAGATAGCAATGTTATTAGTCTTCGCCAACTGCATGAGTTCAGCCGTTACCTCACGCACCTGAGACACAGACCCCTGCACCCCTGAAATCTCAGGAGACATAATCGTCTGGATAGAGTCGATGATGAGAAAATCTGGTTGGATGCGCTCCACCTCAGATCGAACACTCTGCATATTGGTCTCTGCATAGAGATAAAATTCGCTATCAATATCCCCCAAGCGCTCTGCACGGAGTTTAATCTGCTGGGCAGACTCCTCCCCACTGACGTAGAGAACCGTACCCACTTGAGACAACTGGGTTGAAACTTGTAGGAGAAGGGTTGATTTCCCGATTCCTGGATCCCCACCGATGAGTACGAGACTTCCTGGTACCACTCCACCTCCAAGTACACGATTAAATTCCTCCATCTCAGTCTTAGTTCGATTGACATTGATGGAAGTCACCTCAGCCAGTTTCATGGGCTTGGTTTTCTCACCTGTCAAGGACACACGCGCATTCTTGACCTCGGCAACCTCAACCTCTTCTACAAAAGAAGACCAAGACCCACAGTTGGGACAACGTCCTAGATACTTAGGTGAATTATATTCACAATTTTGACATACAAATGTCGCTTTTTTCTTTGCGATGATAAACCTCTTTCTATATCTCTAACTCACACTCAATCACTTGGCAAAAATCAATCTTCTCATTTGGCACAAACTGACGCATGAGCATTCGATGAGCTACCACTAGAACTGTCTGGTAGTCTCGGTACTTTATCATAGTTTCCAAAAAACGCGCCTTCATCTCTTCAGCTGTCTCATACTGAATAGGACTATTAGGAAGCAACTCCCCCTTGTTTTCTAAAAACAGAGTACGTGCTTTTTCAAAATTCTCTATGCCACTTTCGTAAACCTGCCATTCGTGTAACAAAGGCTCCACCCTCAAAGGAAGGCCAGTAGCACAAGTAAGATAAGAAGCCGTTTCTAATGCTCGCGTCACTGCAGAGGACACCAGTATATCAGCTGAGCCAAGCAAAGGATTTTGGCAAAGTTCCTGAGCTTGTCGCCTTCCTTTCTCAGACAAAGGAGCCAAATCTAATCCAAAGCCAGTGTAGGAACACTCCTCTAACTCACGGTAGTCTGGCTCTCCATGACGTACAAAGATAATCTTCATCTTAGTGCCCTGTTGATCCAAATCCACCAGTTCGCACGCCATCTGCCTCATCTCCGTCTGCGATTAAGAAAGGCGCAAAGACAGCCTGAACCACACGTTCACCTACTTCAAGAATAACCTCTTGGTCTGTAATATTCTTCATCTGCGCAAAAATATGTCCCTCATTCCCAGGATTTCCATAATAATCCCCATCAATGACCCCCACAGAGTTGATCAAGACCAAGCCCTTCTTGCGAGGGTTTGATGAACGGTCATAGAGATAGAGCACTTCTGTCGGCTGCATATAGGCCTTAACCCCTGTCGGAACCAAAACAATCTCTCCTGGCGCAATAACCGTACGCACAGCAACCTTTAAGTCGTAACCAGCCGCGTGAGCGGTCTCTCGTTTCGGCAATAAATTTTCGTCTGTAAAACTCGAAACCAATTCAAAACCACGAATTTTCATATTTTTCTCTTTTCTATAATCATTTATTCTAGGCTATTTTATCTTATTTATTCGAAAAAAGCACGAAAAAAGAGCACACAATTCACACTCGCTTAGGGCTGCTGGATTCCTCCCCTGACCCGCTTCACGCAGAACTGTTGCTCCACTATTTATTATACCACATTCCCCTCGGTTTTTAAAGAGAAATTATTTTTTCCGTCGATTTCGGAAAAAGTCCTGCATAATCGCTACACAGTCATCTTCCAAAATTCCCGTTTCTACCTCTACACGATGATTGAGACGCTCATCTGTCAAAATATCGTACAAACTTCCAGCTGCACCAAATTTCTGATTTTTAGCCCCATAGACCACCTTTGGTATACGAGCTAGCCCAATCGCCCCGCTACACATGACACAAGGCTCAATGGTCACAAAAAGCGTACAATTAAGCAGGCGCCAACTTTCTTCACTCACGTTCGCATTCTCTATAGCCATGATTTCTGCATGCATGACCGCCCGTTGCAACTCCTCGCGCGCATTATGCCCCCTACCAATGATTTCTCCATCCTTGACAATCACACAACCAATTGGAATTTCATCGTGTTCTAAGGCAATCTCAGCCTCTCTCAAAGCCTCTCTCATAAAGGCTTCTTTTTCTTCAACTGTATAATTCATCGTTCTTCTCTTTTCCTACTTGTCGATTTTATTATTATATCATGATTCTCAACACAAAAAAAGCCACCGAATGCGGTGACTTAATAGGGAGATTATTATGAAAAAGAAAAGTTTAGGATATTTGTTACAACAAGTTAGGAGGTCTTCTTGTAACTGTATATAGTATACCCAACCTGTCTTAAACTAATCTTAAAAATCTCCTATGACCAAACACTTTCTAAAATATTAGTTTGTTCACGACCGGGACCTACTGAGAAAGTTGAGATACGAACACCAACCAACTCGCTTACACGACGAACATAGTTACGTGCATTCTCAGGAAGGTCTTCTAAATTACGGACTCCAGTGATGTCTTCTGACCAACCTGGTAACTCTTCGTAAATTGGCTTGCAACGTTTCAACTGCTCAAGACTAGCAGGATAGTAATCAATACGTTGACCATCAAGATCATAGGCCACACAGATTTTCACAGTATCCAAACCACTCAAAACATCTATAGAGTTCAATGAAAGATTGGTAATCCCAGATACACGGCGGCTGTGACGCATCACAACTGAGTCAAACCAACCCACACGACGTGGACGACCAGTTGTTGTACCATATTCATGACCTACTTCGCGAATGCGATCTCCCACTTCATCAAATAATTCAGTTGGGAAAGGTCCGTCTCCTACACGACTTGTGTAGGCTTTACAGACACCTACAACCTTGTCAATCTTACTTGGGCCAACACCAGACCCAATCGTCACACCACCAGCGACAGGGTTTGATGACGTAACAAATGGATACGTACCTTGGTCGATATCTAGCATAACACCTTGCGCACCTTCAAACAGCACACGTTTGCCATTATCAAGCGCATCATTCAAGATAACGGATGTATCTGTCACGTATTGCTTGATTTGTTGACCATACTCATAGTATTCTTCAAAAATATCGTCAACTGAAATAGGGGTACTATCATATAATTTTTCAAACAGACGATTCTTTTCCGCAAGATTACGTTCCAAACGTTCACGGAAAATATCCTTATCCAAAAGATCTGCAATACGAATCCCAACACGAGCAGCTTTATCCATATAGGCTGGGCCAATACCCTTGATAGTAGTCCCGATTTTATTGTCGCCCTTAGCTTCTTCTTGTAGACGGTCTAATTCAATATGATATGGCAAAATGACATGCGCACGATCCGAAATGCGCAAATTATCTGTTGTCACACCTTCTTCATGAAGATAAGTCAACTCTTTTACTAGAGATCTAGGGTTTACAACCATCCCATTCCCAATAACAGAGATTTTTTCAGGAAAGAAAATTCCAGATGGAATCAAGTGCAACTTAAATTTCTTACCATCAATCACAATCGTGTGACCAGCATTATCACCACCTTGATAACGAGCAATTACCTCTGCATTAGCTGAAAGAAAATCTGTAATTTTCCCTTTACCTTCATCACCCCACTGGGTACCTACAACAACAACTGAAGTCATAATAAAATTCGTCTGAGCTACTAGCAGCTCGTCCTTTCTCATATACATGGCAGGAATTTCACCCGCAATTATATCTTACAATTTATTATAAGAAAAAAACACTATTTTATCAAGAAGAAACAGTAGAAAAGATTTGGAAATTCTCTCATTTCTAAATACAGAAGCCTTTTATTATAAGCTAATTCTATATTTTTTAAAAACTAGCTACAACTATCGTTCGTAATTATGATATAGATGCTTCCTATTGGATAAGAGTTGTACCACCTTGCAGGAATTTATCTAGATATAGACGATAAGCTGTTCTAAAGTGATACAGAGAAAAGTCTCTATCACTTTTAATTTTAAATCGAATTAAATAATATAGTAAAAATCGAAGATGAAGTGATTCCCACTCTGAACAACTCTGGCCTAAAGAGGCATATTCTTGTTCAACTAGTTTCAAAAAGACAAATGCTTGATCATAAAATTTCTGAAGCATATAAAAATTCCCTTTCTTATTAGTAACACTAGTCTAACAAAAAAAGGAACTAAAAAAGCTTCAAATCCTATAAAAGAAGAATTTAAAGCTAAACGAACTAAAAATAAAATAAAGAGGTAATTACAGATTTAAAAATTAAAATTTGAAATTTCAACAATCCACTATATTTATAAATAAAAAAACGCTCAGTTGAACGTTTCGATTTATACTCCGCCAGTAGGACTCGAACCTACGACATCATGATTAACAGTCATGCGCTACTACCAACTGAGCTATGGCGGATAAAA
>NZ_GL622183.1:1751810-1839021 GCF_000185265.1 Streptococcus oralis ATCC 49296
GTTCAACTTCCGTTAGTTTCGCTGCTTTTTCAAGATAGTTTTGATAGGTTCCGTCATCTTTCAGTTTTTGGATAACCTTATCTACTACCGCTTTCAAGTCTGATTGTTCCTTCTTGATAGCAACGGCATTGGCTTCGCCATCTTTCATCGTCAAGTTAACAGATGCAACGACAAGATCTGAGTTTTTACCTGCGTAGCTAAGAGCAACTGGTTCATCCATATGAACAGCATCCACTTTTCCAGCCTGCAACTCATTGACTGCTTCACCCATATTAGTCAAGGATGTCAACTGGGCATTTGGCAATTGTTCCTTGACCATGGTTTCTGGAACAGTTCCCTTTTGAGCTGCGATATTGGCACTTGCAAGGCTTGAAAGATCCTTGTATTTGTCTAAATCAGCTTTTCTAACCAAGAAGCTCATTTTGTTTTCATAGTAAGGGATTGAAAAGTCAAAGACTTCCTTTCTCTCATCTGTAGCACTAATTCCTGCTATGGCTAAGTCAGCCTTTCCAGTTTGAAGGCTGGTCAAGACATTGTCAAAACTCATACTTGAGATTTCAAGTTTAACCCCAAGCTCGTCCGCAATCGCTTGAGCCATATCAATATCTGCTCCAACTACCTGGTTTTTACCATCTACCAAGGCTTGGAATTCAAACGGTGCATAGTCTGGGCTGGTCGCAACAACTAGCTTTCCTTTTTGTTTAATAGCGTCCACAGCAGACTGGGAACTATCTGTTCCTGACTGGCAAGCTACTAAAACCACACTGGCAAGCATGCTACACACAACTAATATCCATTTCTTAATTTTCATAAATAAACGACCTTTCTGTTAATTCTGAATAATTATAACTCTTTTAAAAATAGTTGTCAACCCTTTTAGAGATTTTGATTGTAAAACAATTCTTTTCATAAAAAAGAAGACTGATTTATTCTAATCAGCCTTTTCTTCTGTATATTTAAACCGTTTCTTATAGTTCGACAATCTTACCTGTTTCAAAGTAAACAACCCATTCACAGATATTTTTTGCGTAGTCTCCGATACGTTCCAAGAAAGAAATGACTTGGAAGTAATCACGGCCTGTAACGATAGCTTCAGGATTTTTCCTAATTTCTTCTGTAGCCAAATCTCGGATGCTATCAAAGTAATGGTTGATTTTTTCATCCATAGCCGCTACTTCGTAGGCTTGATCCACAGAACCGTTGAGATAGAGATCTAGAGCTGCTTCGACGAAGTTTTTCACGTCGCGTCCCATCTTTTTGATTTCTTCTTCAACAGAAGGGATACGTTGCTCCCCCTTCATACGAATGGTCGCCTCAGCGATAGACACTGCATGATCTCCCATGCGTTCCACGTCTGAAACTGCCTTTAGAACGGTCAAGACGGTACGAAGGTCTTGCGAAACAGGTTGTTGGAGGGCGATCATTTCAAATGATTTCTTTTCCAACTTCACTTCATATTCATTTACTTCTGCATCGTCTTCGATGACTTCTTTTGCCAAATCACGGTCATGCGTGACAAAGGCACGCACTGTACGATTGATCTGCGAGAGCACTTCTTGTCCCATGGCATAGAACTGGTTATGCAATTTCTCCAAATCTTCTTCAAATTGAGATCGTAACATCATTCAACTCCTTATCCAAATTTTCCTGTAATATAATCTTCTGTTTCCTTGTTTTGTGGCTCTAGGAACATCTTCTTCGTATCGTTAAACTCGATCAAATCCCCATCTAGGAAAAATCCTGTTTTATCAGAGATACGTGAGGCTTGTTGCATCGAACGCGTTACCAAGAGCATGGTGTATTTATCTTTCAGACCATACAAGGTTTCCTCAATCTTACCTGCAGAAATAGGATCCAAAGCTGAAGTTGGTTCATCTAAGAGGATAATTTTCGGACTGGTTGCTAAGACACGAGCAACACAAACACGTTGTTGTTGTCCACCTGAGAGACCAATGGCCGAATCATGCAAACGATCCTTTACTTCATCCCAGATAGAAGCACGTTGCAAGGCCTTTTCTACTGCTTCATCCAAAACATGTTTATCCTTAACCCCATTGATACGCAGCCCATAGACAACATTTTCGTAGATAGACATAGGGAAGGGATTGGGCTGTTGAAAGACCATACCGATTTCCTTACGCAATTCAACCGTATCGGTGCGGGGACTGTAGATATTGTGACCATTATAGACTACTGATCCTGTTGTTGTCACTTCAGGATTTAGATCGCCCATGCGGTTGATAGCTTTGAGCAGGGTAGACTTTCCTGATCCAGAAGGACCAATCAAGGCTGTTATTTCCTTAGGTTGGAAAGAAAGGGAAACACTATTCAAGGCCTTCTTTTTATTGTAATAAACGGACAGGTCTGACACCTGTAAAATCGCTTCTGACATACCGTTTCCTTTCTAACCAAAGTGTCCCGTTACATAGTCATTGGTTGACTGTAACTTAGCATTTTGGAAAATATTGGATGTCTTATCATACTCAATCAAATCACCCAAGTAGAAAAATCCTGTGTAGTCACTTGCACGCGCAGCCTGCTGCATACTGTGGGTAACGATGATGATGGTAAAGTCCTTCTTCAATTCCAACATGGTTTCTTCCAGCTGGGCTGTCGCAATCGGATCCAAGGCTGACGCCGGTTCATCCATCAAGAGGATATCTGGCTTGACAGAGATTGCGCGAGCGATACAGAGACGTTGTTGCTGACCACCAGAAAGCATCAAGGCTGATTTGTGGAGGTCATCTTTGACCTGATCCCATAGGGCTGCCTGTCTTAGAGAGGTTTCAACAATTTCATCAAGTACTTTCTTGTCCTTAACTCCTGCACGTTCATGAGCAAAAGTGATGTTGCGATAGATAGACTTGGCAAATGGATTTGGACGTTGGAAGACCATTCCGATATGCTTGCGCATCTCATAGACATTGATTTCTGGACGGTTGACGTCAATCCCTCGGTAGAGGATTTGACCTGTGACCTTGGCAATATCAATGGTATCATTCATCCGATTGAGACTGCGAAGATAAGTAGATTTCCCTGATCCAGAAGGGCCAATCAAGGCTGTAATTTTATTTTTTTCAAATTGCATATCGATGCCCTTGATGGATTCATTTTTACCATAGTAAACATGTAAATCCTTAGTAGAGAGGGCCACTTGTTCTTCAGGGAAGGTGATGATATGCTTTTCATCCCAGTTATATTTTGACATGGCTTCTCCTTTAGGCAGCGGTTAATTTCTTGTGTAGGTAGCTTCCGAGTTTGCGTGCTCCAAAGTTAAAA
Source organism: Streptococcus oralis ATCC 49296 (assembly GCF_000185265.1). Lineage (GTDB taxonomy): Bacteria > Bacillota > Bacilli > Lactobacillales > Streptococcaceae > Streptococcus > Streptococcus oralis_BC. The sequence continues at coordinate 1,755,090 of NZ_GL622183.1, forward strand.
ATCAAGATAAAGATGAGGAGCACGGCGGCAGAACCAGCAGATACGATGGTAGCATCAGGAATGGTTCCTTCACTGTTGACCTTCCAGATGTGGACCGCCAGGGTTTCTGCTTGTCGGAAGATTGAGATAGGGCTGGTAACACTGAGGATATTCCAGTTAGACCAGTCAAGGGCTGGAGCGGATTGTCCTGCCGTATAGATAAGAGCAGCAGCCTCACCAAAGATACGGCCAGATGCCAAGACAACACCCGTTACGATACCTGGAAGAGCTTCTGGAATGACGACATGGACCACAGTCTCCCAACGAGAAATTCCAAGAGCCAAACCTGCCTCACGTTGTGTATGGTGAACGTGTTTTAAACTGTCCTCAACATTTCGAGTCATCTGAGGGAGGTTAAAGACCGTCAAGGCCAAGGCACCTGAAATGATTGAAAATCCATACTCAAACTGGACTACAAAGATCAAGTAACCAAAGAGACCCACAACGACTGATGGTAGAGAAGACAAAATCTCAATACAGGTACGAATAAAATTAGTCACAGGTCCTTTTTTGGCATACTCAGCGAGGAAAACACCAGCACCCATAGACAGGGGAACAGAAATGATCAAGGTAATGACCAAAAGGAAGAAGGAATTGTAGAGCTGAATCCCGATCCCCCCACCTGCTTGATAAGAGGAAGATTTCCCTGTCAAGAAGGACCAAGAGATATGCGGTAACCCTCTCACCAAGATATAGAGAATCAAGGATGCCAAGATGGCCACGATGATACCCGCGATGGTATAGAGGACAGCTGTTGCAAGTTTATCTAATTTCTTAGCGTGCATAGTTTTTCTTTCCTCTTTCTTTCGTAATCAATTTAATCACACTGTTAAAGGCCAAACTCATCAAGAGCAAGACTAAGGCCAGTGACCAGAGAACGTTATTATCAACCGTTCCCATGACGGTATTTCCGATACCCATAGTCAATACAGATGTCAAAGTCGCAGCTGGTGTTGTTAGCGATGTTGGGATAACTGCTGAGTTTCCGACCACCATCTGAATAGCAAGGGCTTCACCGAAGGCACGCGCCATCCCAAAGACCACTGCAGTGAAAATACCTGAACGTGCTGCTTTCAAGGTCACACGCCAGATGGTTTGCCAACGAGTGGCTCCCATAGCTAAACTGGCTTCACGGTAATGACGAGGAACAGCACGCAAGCTGTCTGTTGTCATAAAGGTTACAGTTGGTAGGATCATGACAAAGAGAACGAAAATCCCTGACAAGATCCCAAAACCAGTTCCACCAAAGACGCTACGAACAAAAGGCACCACAACTTGCAAACCGATAAATCCATAGACGACTGAAGGAATACCGACGAGGAGTTCAATGGCTGGTTGCAAAATTTTTGCACCCTTTGGTGATACTTCGGTCATAAAGACTGCAGCACCAATAGCAAAGGGTGTTGCGATGAGGGCTGATAAAATCGTCACAATAAAGGAACCCAAAATCATCGGAAGGGCACCAAATTGTTTCCCTGAAGGATTCCAAGTTTGTCCAAAAAGGAAATCAAAGATGTTGACCCCATTGACAAAGAAGGTCGATAAGCCTTTTTGGGCTACAAAAATCAAAATCATGGCCACAATGATGACAATCAAAGAAAGGCAAGTGAAGGTCAAACCTTTACCAAACTTCTCAAGGCGAGAGTTCTTTGAAGGAGAGAGTAATTTTTTAGATAATTCTTCTTGATTCATTATTGACCTCCTTCTACTGCTGTAACGGTACCTGAAGCATCCTTTTGGACTTTCATTTCATTGATAGAGATATAGCCCATGCCCTTAACAATTCCATTTTGGGCTTCATCTGAGAGGACGAAATTCAGGAATTCAGCAGCTAACTCATTTGGCTGACCAAGTGTGTACATATGTTCATAAGACCACAAAGGCCAGTTGTTGGTCGTTACATTTTCAGACGTAGGTTCATACCCATTCAGTTTCATGCTTTTCACGGAGTCATCTACATAGGCAAAAGCCAGGTAAGAAATGGCTCCAGGCGTTTGGGATACAATGGACTTGACCATCCCGTTAGAATCCTGTTCTTGACTCTGCATTGCCGATTGGCCATTCATAATCACCGTATCAAACGTCGCTCGTGAACCAGAACTTGCTGCTCGGTTGATGATTGAAATTGCCAAGTCCTTGCCCCCAACTTCTTTCCAGTTGGTCACTTCACCTGTAAAGATTTTGCGAAGTTGCTCGGTTGTGAGATTTTCAACATCCACTTCCTTGTTTACAATCACTGCAAGACCAGCCACTGCAACCTTGTGGTCTACTAGAGCTGAAGCATCGATTCCTTCTTTTTCCTCTGCAAAGACGTCAGAGTTCCCGATGTCAACTGCTCCAGACTGGACTTGGGATAGTCCTGTACCCGATCCACCACCTTGAACATTTACTGTTTTTCCGATGTTTCTAGAACCAAATTCATCTGCTGCCGCTTCGACAAGAGGCTGAAGAGCAGTTGAACCAACGGCTGTCATGGATTCTCCACGATCAATCCAGCTAGCACATCCTGCAAGAGAACCTGCCATCAAAAGAGCTGCAAGAGACATGACGAGCTTTTTTCTTTTTTTCACTGTTATTCTCCTTGAACATAATGATAAATGTTCTGATTTCTTCCGTTTGTCCTGATCATCCAATTATCATCAATGATTGCCCCTCTTCATTTTATCTAGTCATTCTTAGGAGCGGACAATTCCATCGTATAATATAAGTAATAATGAAAGACTATCAGAAAAAACTCATACTTCCACTATAACATAGAATAGGCTCTTTGACTAGCTTTTTCACCTGAATCTGAGTCCTTTTGGATAATAATTTTTCAAAACATTTCCCGTTACCTTGGCAAAGCCTAATCCGTTTCCTTGAACCACAACTTGGTACCATCCATTTGGTCGAGCTTCAGACAATTGAACAGTCTCGCCAGCCACATATTTTACAAAGTCCTTATCATTGATTTCTACCCTTTGTTTTACTTGGCTTGGTTTCAAGGCTAATCCCAGAGCAAAGCTTGGTTCGAAGCGTTTCTTCTTAAACGTCCCCAGATGGAGCCCATTTCGGGCAATTTTGAGTTTTCCTAGATCAGGTAGCATCTCTGGCAGGAGATAGAGCTGATCTCCAAAAGTCTGCAAGATACCAGTTAGATTGATCTGCAAGTGTTTTTGGGCAAATTCTTGCCACAAAGCCAGTTGCTCACGACTGAGATTGCTCTTGCTAGCTTTGAATTTAGGTGCTGGATTTTGTCCCTTAAACTGCAGGTGGGCAACAAACTGACCTTCTCCCTTGAAATGATGAGGATACATCCGCGCCGTTTCAGGAAGGTCAATTCCTGCTACCATACCGTTCACATGCTCGACTGGAAGCAGTTCAAAATCATAAGTATCCAGCAACCAGTGGACGATTTCTTCATTTTCCTCTGGTGCCCAAGTACAGGTCGAATAGACCAGACGACCACCTTCTGCAAGCATGGTCACTGCATCTTCTAAAATTTCTCTTTGGAGACTAGCACATTGGCTAGGATAATCGGTACTCCAATAATCCATGGCCTCTGGCTGCTTACGAAACATCCCCTCACCCGAGCAAGGTGCATCAAGGATAATCACATCAAAGTAACCTTTAAAAACCTTGGCCAAGCGGTCAGCAGATTCATTGGTTACAACAACATTTGTCGCTCCAAATCGCTCCATATTTTCCACTAAAATTTTAGCACGCTTGCTTGAAATTTCGTTGGAAACAAGGACTCCTTGATTAGCCAGATAAGCTGCTAGTTGAGTGGATTTTCCACCTGGTGCTGCCGCCAAGTCCAAGACCTTCATACCGGGAAGGGGTTGAGCTACCTGGGCCACCATTTGGGCTGCAGGCTCTTGCGAATAAACAAGACCGGTCGCGTGCTCTGGTGACTTTCCAGAAACCTTACCATAATACCCCCAAGGTGTATGGGGAATAGCATCTGCAAACGATAACTGACTTTCTTTTAAGGGATTGACTCGAAAAGCCGAAACTGCTTCTTGTTTAAAAGAGGCAAGAAAGTCTCTTGCCTCATCTTCTAGTATCTCTTCATATTTTTCAACAAATCCTTCTGGAAATTGCATTTAGTTCTCTTTCCTTTCGTAGATATAAGACTGAATCTCTTCTTGCATCTCGATTGGCACCATCATGACAGGCTGACGCGTTTTAAAATCAGCGGGCTCACCTGATACCGTAAGAAGACGATAACCCAGACTTTCCCCTAAGATACTGGCCGCAGCGTAATCCCATGGTTGCAGGTAGGTAATATAAGTCAGAAGACGACCAGATAAAACCTTGGCAAAACTAATGGCCGCACTGCCATAGACACGGACTCCCAACGCTGCTCGACCCAAATCCGCCAAGCCCCACTCATTGCTTTCAAACATACCTGAGTTACCGGCAACTAAGAATTCTTGAAGAGGTTTCTTTTTAAAAGGCGGTAAGGGCTCATTATTGCGGCAAGGAGGAAAGGCACCACCACCATGGTAACAATCACCTTTCATGACATCATAAATAATACCAAATTTGCCCACACCATTCTCAAAATAAGCCAACATCACGGCAAAATCTTCCTGCTGGGCGACAAAGTTATTGGTACCGTCAATGGGATCAATCACCCAAACAGAACCTTGACCGATTGCAGCACGTAAACAGCCCTCTTCCGCGCAAATCAGATCCTCAGGATAGGTGGACTTGATCCGATCAACCAAGAGTTCCTGGACCTCCTTGTCCAAACGCGTCACCAAGTCTGTAGGGGAAGACTTGCGCTCAACCTGCAAATCTTCTTTCATGTGAGCCAAAATATAGTTAGCAGCGTCCTGCACAATCTGTTTGGCAAATTCAAATTTAGTTTCCAAGAGAAATCTTCCCTTCTCTTTTTTCTTTTGCTAATTGAACTGCATGATAGCAGGAATAACCGCTAGCTGTCTCAAATTCGCGACCTAAGCGTTTTTCTTCGCTTTTGCTCGGAACCACCGACTTAAATTTCTTGTAAGAATCTAGCAGTTTTTTTGCTTCTACCTTATCTTCATAAGCAGCTTCAACATCATTAAAAAAAGAAAGCACTGAAGCAAGTTCTTCAGTGCTCCACGACAAATCTAGTGGGTAACTATACTGTTTGTTCATCTATCCTATACCAGCTCTCAATGTTGCTTCTTTCAATTCTTGTTTACGGTAACTACGAGGGAGAAAAGCACGAATCTCATCTTCATTAAAACCGATCTGCATGCGTTTTGTATCTATAATAATTGGGCGACGCAAAAGACTAGGATATTGCTCAATCAACTGAAGCAACTCCGATACTGAGATACTCTCTACATCAATATCCAATTTTTGAAAAATTTTTGAACGAGTTGAAATGATGTCATCAGTACCATTTTCGGTCAAGGAAAGAATATGTTGTAATTCTTTTCTTGTTAAAGGACTAGTCATAATATTATGCTCTTGAAAGGGCACTTTATGCGTCTCTAACCAAGCCTTTGCCTTACGACATGATGTACAACTCGGTGATAAAAATAGTGTAATCATGCTTTTCTCTTCTTTTATCTATACTTGCTATTTCTATTATACAAAAAAATAAAGCGCTTGACTAGGTATTTTTAGAAAAAAAGCCTATTTTTTCATAGAAAATAGACTGTTTTCTGCAAAAATCTCCTGCTTTGCAAGTTTATCTTTAGGATAACCTAACAATAAATAGGGAGTAGAGCAACTTCTCTCGTTTTTTATTAAAAATACAGAACTTTTTCCACTATTTCCTTGAAGCTTTAGCAAGAAGGAAACTGAACATTCCTTCATACAAAGCAAAGAAAAGTAAAAAGGCATGGAGAAAGAAAGTCTCTGGCAAAATCCAAATAACGGGATCCTTTGCTGGATCAAAAAGCCAGGTATCATCTCCCACAAAGAGAATCTGATGGAAAAGAGTAAAGAATTGCTCAAACCCAATCAACACTCCTACAAGGCCAATGACTAGAGGCAATAGCACTAGAATCAGGATACTTTTACGATATAGGGGCAAAAAGCCTTTTTTCACAATCTTTCCAACAAAGAAATAGAAACTTGGAAGTGTCACTAGGGCAACTAGCTGAACTAAGTGGAAGAGATTCTTCACCACCGCAAAGTGGTGTAGACCTGCTGCTGATGAACGAAAATCTGGCATCTCTAAGACCTGACTAAAGGGATTAGTCAGGTAATTCATCAAGATATGAAAATTGTACTGAATGGTTTCTGGCTTTAGATAGACTCGATCCGCTAAGTTCAGCCACTCAATTTCCAAAGGATAGAAAATCCATGCCAGATAAATAGTTAAGAGAATAGACAGGGAGAGGAGAAAGAGCATACTTCCCCAAAAGGTCAGTTTAGTTTTCATCAAAATTCCACTCCGCAAGGCTAGACACCACATGAGTTGGTGCGATTGGTAGGTCAGCCACTTCTTCTGCCTTGGTAAAACCTGTCGTCACCAAGAGCGTTGGAATGCCATTGTTAATCCCTGCTCGGATATCCGTCAGGTAATTGTCCCCAACCATGAGCAATTCTTCTCTTTTCAAGCCCAAGTGCTCAACTGCCTTATCCATAATGATAGCATTTGGTTTCCCAATATAAACAGGCTTCACTCGTGTTGCTACTTCAAGAAGGGTAATTAGTGAACCAGCACCAGGAAGAAGGCCACGTTCCGTCGGGATATTAAGGTCAGGGTTGGTTCCGATAAAGTGAGCCCCCTTTTGAATGGCTAGAGTTGCCGTCGCAAATTTTTCATAGTCGACTTGCCAATCCAGTCCAACTACCACATAGGCAGGATTTTGCTTGTCTTCCACATAACCAGCCTCCTGAATGGCATCCTTGAGCCCCGCTTCACCGATGACATAGGCTGTCTTTTCCAGTCCCAAATCGTTCATATAGTCGATGGTTGCCAGAGTTGCTGTGTATACAGTCGATAGAGGGGTATTAATATTAAAATTCTGAGCCAACATCTCTTGAACGCTCTCAGGAGTACGAGTTGTATTGTTGGTCACAAAGAGATAGGGAATTTCTCTTTTTTGTAACTCATGGACAAAAGCCTCACCCGCCGGAATTCTGTCTTTCCCCTTGTAAATGGTTCCGTCTAAATCAATTAAATAACCTTTATAAGCCATATCGCCCTTTCTAATTGCCTTCAATTTCTTGCCAAGTAATCATAGCTTGGGCATTTATCTCGCCATCACTGATAATCTCATGCTTGCTTTCTAGTCCCTTGAGTTCATAAGCTGAAGCAATCATGCCACCTGGTCGCACTTCTTTGACATACTTGAGATTGATTTTCTTTGGAATATACTTGGTCAAAAAGTCTGCTCCCATGACCTCAAAAATCCAATCCAGATATTTGCTGTTATTGACATGACCATTCATATCCAAGTCGTAAAAACGAACATGGTAGTCTTTACTGATTGGATCTTCTAGATTTGCATACTTTGGCCCACGGATGAGTTTTTTATCAAACTCAGACTGGTAAGGCGCAACAATCTCAGGTTCGACAGCATGAACTTTCCGACTGTCCCTGTCCATAAGAACAAAGGTTGCTACCATGCGAATGATTTCTTGACCTGCTTCATCATAGATAGTGAAACGGCGGTAGCAAAAGAGACGATTATAGCTCAAAGCTTCCGTTTCAATCGTAATCTCCTCAGCAAAGCGAGGCAAGCGAACCACGTCAATCGCATAGTCTGTAATAATCCAGACTAGATTGTAACGTTCTAGCACATCCTTGTCACTAACTCCCAGTTCAATCGACTGCATACCTGATACTTGCAAGGACAGCAAAATCACATCTGGAAGTTTGATATGACCGTTCATGTCCGCCATATCAAAAGGAATTTTCATTTTCATTTGATAAGTTAAGCCCATTGTTCTACTCCAAAATAAATCGTTCTGCTACAGTGTCTCCCAAGAAGAGACCTCTCTTTGTCATTCGGACACGATCACCGTCGATCTGCATGAGTCCTTGTTGAACCAAGTCTCTGATGATCTCGCCATAAAGTCCATCAAAGGATCGTCCAAATTTTTCCTCAAATCGCGCCATAGAAACACCTGATTTCTTGCGGAGGCCTAGGAACATTTCTTCTTCCATCTGCTCCCTTTGACTCAGGTGTTCTTCTGTAATCCGAGCATTTCCTGCCTCTACTGCATTGAGATAGTGGCGGATAGGACCGTGGTTTTTATAACGTACCCCGTTCACATAACCTGAAGCACCCGCACCGATACCATAATACTCGGCATTGTCCCAGTACATGAGATTGTGGCGACTTTCAAATCCGGGTTTAGAGAAATTGGAAATCTCATAATGCTCAAAACCAGCTCGCTCCAGTTCTGCGATGATGTACTCAAACATCTCCGCTTCCAGTTCCTCCTTGGGCAGGGGCAATTTCCCACGTCTCATGCGGTTCATAAAGACCGTATGATTTTCCAAAATCAAGCTATAAAGGCTCATATGAGGAATATCAAGCGAGATAGCCTTAGCTACATTGTCCTTGACCTGAGCCATAGTTTGACCTGGAAGAGCATAGATTAGATCAATGGAGATATTGTCAAAACCAGCCAGTTTGAGGCGGTCGATATTTTCATAAATATCCTTCTCCAAGTGACTACGCCCAATCTTTTTCAGCATTTTGTTATCAAAAGTCTGCACACCTAAAGAAACACGATTGACTGGCGACCGTTTCAAAACCGCAATCTTATCTGTATCCAAGTCTCCTGGGTTTGCTTCAATGGTCAACTCTTCCAAGACAGACAGGTCCAGATTTTTAGTCAAACCATCTAAGAGCACCTCTAGTTGCGGAGCAGACAGTGCCGTTGGCGTCCCACCTCCAATATAGAGAGTTGACAACTTTTGGATATCATAAGAACGAAACTCTTCTAGCAGATGCTCCAGGTAACTATCTACTGGTTGATTCTTGATAAATACTTTTGAAAAGTCACAATAATAACAAATCTGTGTGCAAAAGGGAATATGCACGTAGGCGGACGTTGGTTTTTTCTGCATAGTATTTATTATACCACAAAGACAGGCTTCCAGATAAAAATCACCATCCCCAAAAACCAGAGATGGTGATGCATTATACTTCAGTAATATCGATGATGATTTCTTCTTGGTCTTCAGCAACGTCTGGAGTTGTTGACTGTTCTTGCCATTGCTCCTTGAGATTGTTAAAGGTTTCTTTTGACGCTTCTGTCGCTTGTCGTGCACATGTTTTAGCTTGATCAAGGACACTATCAAAAGTGATTTCACCAGATTCTACTTGTTCCTTTGTTTTCAACACAAAGTCCGTTGCTTGTTCCTTCACTTCTGTCAATTTCTCACAGACTTGCTCTTTGGCATATTCTGGATCTTCTCTCAAATCACCTAGAAAATCTTGAGCTTGACTGCAAACTTGTTTACCCTTGTCACTGGTCAAAAACAAAGCAAGAGCTGCACCTGAAACTGTTCCTAAAAGGATAGAGGATAGTTTTCCCATAAGATTTCTCCTTTTTTATTTTTTGAAAAATTTACTTGCGACACGAAGAGCTGACAAGCCTGCACCTGTTTTAATGGTCTTTGAACCAGCGGATGAAGCTTTTTTGCCTAAAACGCGTGCATGTTGGTTGAGGTCAGATACTGACTCTGACAAGTCCGCCACAGCCGTAAAGAGTGGATCAATCGTCGCAACTTTGATATTGATATCGTCTGCTAACACATTGACCTTAACCAACAATTCATTAGTCTGATGCAAGGTAACGTTCACATCTGAGCTCAACGTTTTGATGGTTTTCTCTGTCTCATCAATCATACGACCTGCTTTTTGAATCGTGATTGTCAAATAGACTAAACAGACAATCAAAGCAATCGCAACAAGTATATATGCAACTTCTAACATTTATTTTTCCTCCTCTGTATGATAGAAAGGGGCTTTCTTTCGATTTTGATAAAGTATGATAAAAATACCGAGTCCGATAAGGACAACTGATAACCATTGGGAAACTCGCAGGCCAAAGAACATGAGGCTGTCTGTCCGCATGCCTTCGATGATCATACGTCCAAAGCCATACCAAATCAAGTAGAAAGCAGTGATATGACCACGTCTGATTCCCTTTAATTTTCTTCTAAAAATCAAGATTAAAGCAAATCCAATCAAATTCCAAACCGACTCATATAAGAAGGTTGGTTGACGATAGCTCCCCTCAATGTACATCTGGTCACGAATGAAGCCAGGCAAATAATCCAAACTATCTACCGCTGCACCATAGGCTTCTTGGTTAAAGAAGTTCCCCCAGCGCCCTAAACTCTGGGCAATCATGACGCTCGGTGCTGCAATATCTAAGAAATCCCAAGTATTAATCAGCTTTCTATCTGCAAAGATATAAAGGACAATAGCGCCCGCTATCAAACCTCCATAAATGGCCAAACCACCATTCCAGATGGCAATGATTTCACCTGGATTTTGAAGATAATAATCTAAGCGAAAGAGTACGTAGTATAGTCTAGCACCTAAAATAGCTACCGGAAAAGCAATCAGTATAAAATCCAAAATATCATCTGACAGGATTTTCTTTTTAGGAGCTTCTTTCATCGCAAGATAAACTGCCAGAACCAGACCAGATACAATACACAAAGCATACCAACGAATAGCAAAGGGGCCAATTTCAAATGCGACTGGATTAATCATGTTTCACCTCATTTTGAGCGATTAGATTTGTCAAGCGTTCTTCAAATAAACGCGTCGCATCAAAGCCCATTTCTTTAGCACGGTAGTTCATGGCAGCTGCCTCAATAACAACGGAGATATTGCGTCCTGTTTTTACTGGGATGCGGATACGCGGAATCGTTACACCAGAAACTTCGAGTTCTTCGGCATTGTTTCCTAGACGGTCAAAGGTCTTATGCGTATCATAATTTTCCAAATAAACTGCTAGCTGAACTTGTGAAGAATCTTTTACAGCACTTGCACCATAGAGACTCATGATATCGATAATCCCAACTCCACGAATCTCAAGTAAATGCTTCAAGATTTCAGCAGGTTCGCCCCAAAGAGTCATCTCATCCTTAGAATAAATATCTACACGATCGTCTGCTACTAGACGGTGTCCACGCTTCACAAGCTCAAGACCTGTCTCGCTCTTACCGATACCACTATCCCCTTGGATCAAGACGCCCATGCCATAGATATCCATCAAGACACCATGCACACTGGTACGTTTAGCCAAACGGGAATCAAGATAGCTGGAAAGTTCTCCAGATAAACGGCTGGTTGCTGTTCGACTGGTTAAAATCGCAATCTTGCATTCCCTAGCAGCCCTCAACATTTCCTCTGGCACTACCAAACCACGAGCAACGATAACCGCAGGTGTTTCAGGTAGAAACATTTTCTTCAAAACTTGATAACGGTTCTGGGCAGGCATGGCAACTAAATAGGACCACTCCTTCATCCCTAACAGCTGAATCCGTTCTGGTGTATAGTAATCAAAATAGCCTGTCATTTCAAGACCAGGTCTCATAATGTCCGCAGTATTGATTTCTTTTTCAAGTAATTCGCCTTCACCATAGACAATATCTAGTCTGAGTTTTTCAATGACATCTCTTACTAAAACCGACATAATTTCCTCCTTCAATCGAGTTCTCCCTACTATTATATCAGATTGTAGGTGGAAGTTTCCTTTTTTTGCAGGATTTACAGTATTTATTTGATGTTGCTTGGGAAAAGATTTAACTAGGAAGTATTTTCGTACTCTTTTAAATTAACCGAGACAAATCTACTGCAAATTGGTCAACGTCTATCACCAAGTCCCTTCCAGATTTTTCAAAGCAAATTCTTGGAAGACCTTTTGTTAATATTCTGTTTGCATCAGCCATATCTTGAGGATAGGTATAGAACTGTTGACCTTTTGGAAACTGATTTCGGACTTGCCATTCTTCAAACTCCTTCAAAAAAGTCTTATGAGACGGCATACTGACTTCTTCAAACAAGGAATGGTCAAAAAATCGTACCAATCGATATAGACCATGAATCTCATCCGCAAAGCACTTATCAATCTTTTCATAGGGGAAGCCTCGTCTCTGATAAGCTTGGCATAAACTTTGTAAGGACGCGCTTAATGCAACTGCATCTTTTCTTGCCAAACTTATAAAATACCGAACAGAAAATTCTTCCATACCAGTTCGTTTTTTCTTCCCTAAAAACTGTTGTGCACGCAAGAGAGACTCGGATAATCTTTCTTCATCTTGATAATAAAGAGCGTATAAAATATTAATCACATTTTCTGGATAATAGATTCCTTTCAACAAGGGTAAATCTTTGGGGATGAATGATGGAATGACTGAAAAATCGTTACAAGCAAAAGAGGTAAACAAGCCTTTCAAAATCCCATCTGTGTAGATGGTTCCACTTGCCAACAAACCACCTCTCAACAACCCGGTTCTTCCTGTTTGCCATAGAGCGTTGTTTAACTGCTTATAATCCCCATCTAAAAACGCCGCATAATAGGCAAAATATTTAATATCATCTAGCAATAAGCTACTGTACAATTTTACTCTTAAAACCTTGTCAGACAATACTTTTGAATCGGTCAAATACTTTTCAAAAATTCTTTGGTTTGACTCTTCAAATTCCTTCCAATCTATCGGATCAGCACAATAACCCCAATCTTCCAAGTGATTTTCACGCATCTTTTGATATTCTTTTATATACTCTCTCATAACAATTTATTCCTCTAAACATTGTGCAAAAAAAGACTAGACAAGTCTAGCCTTTCATTTCAAATTAGAATTTTTTACGTTTACGAGCTGCTTCTGATTTACGTTTACGTTTTACAGAAGGTTTTTCATAGAATTCACGTTTGCGTGTTTCTTGAAGAGTACCAGCTTTAGTAACCGCACGTTTGAAACGACGAAGTGCATCGTCAAGAGATTCATTCTTACGTACTACTGTTTTAGACATTTTTTTCACTCCCTTCAAGTTCAAGATCTATTCCATTTTACACGCAAAATGAATATTTGTCAAGGGAAAACTGACATAAACTTATATTATCTTCCCTTTTCTTTTTAAAAGGAACAACGTATTAGAATAGATGTCATAATAGCGAAAAAAATTATTTTAATCCTGTTCAGAAACAACTTTTATTTCTTTATCATTTACAATAACAGCTTGTGAATTGTTCATTCGCATTAAGTCGAGCTGATTTTTATAGGTTTCAAAGGTCTTCTTGCTACTATCAGTAAAAGGCTCCTCACTATAATGTGGAAGGATGTAAAAATCCACTTCATCCAATCCCGTTGTATCCGATAACTCTTTCGCTACCGTCTTGTCGTCCATGAGCTTATTGTAGTCAATATCCTTGGCGGTAATGATAGCCCCTGCTGATTCTCCCACATAGATCAGCCCATCTCTTATTTGTTCTTTGATAAGAGATAGGAGTTGCTTTTTCTTTAATTCTTGCAATAAATAAAAGGTATTCCCGCCAGAGATATAAAGAATTTTGCTTTGGAAAATCTTTGCCTGTGCAGTTTCTCGATCACAAGAAGCAATATCTAGAACCTCTATCTCAAATCCTAAATCTTTGAATGTTTGCTGAGCCTCATCGATATAGGCAGTATAATCCTCTTTGTTCCCAGCGGTAGGAATAAATAAAACCTTATTTTCTAGATTCTTTTCCTTTGCATAATCGCTAAAAAGCTTTTTGACTCCAGCAAAGTATGAACATAAAAATAATTGTTTCATGACTGTACCTCCATTAATGTTTAACAATTTTATAAAGGATCCACGCTCCCTTTCTTTGACTAGTTATAAGCTCAAACCCTATTAACAACAAGAATCGTCTAAATGCTTCTTCGCTTTGGACCTCTGGTAAAAAGTAAGACAACTTGTTATATTCACAAGCCAGTAAGAGCATCCCGTCTGATTTGAGTATTCTTCGAAGTTCCATAAAAGAAGCCTCTAGATCCTGCCAATGAAAATGAGTTTGAAAAGCTGTGATTAAATCAAAACTTTCATCAGAAAAGCCTGTATCCCTAACGTCTCTTCGTTCAAAATTTATATTAGTTATCTCTATCTGTTTGGCTTGAGCTATTGCTACATCTGAAATATCAATTCCAGTTATAGTACTTTGCGGAAAAGTTTCTTTCAGTTGGATGGTTGAACGGCCATTCCCAACTCCTACATCTAAGATTGCAGGGTAAAATGTCCTATCCAGATGACGAATTGCCCATACAAACATGGGGAGATAGGCTCTATTCCACAATTTCATCATTCGTTTTCCTAGAAAGCCCGAAGGGTTCTTTGATTGCTGAATGAGACGAGAAAACAGTAACATCAAAAGTAAAAAACAAGTAAAACCAATTATATAAATCAAAGTCTAGCCTCCTCGTATAACTTTATTATACCACTTTAGCAGGATAGTGAACAATTGATGCAAAATAATTAAACGATTTTCAAACCAATTACCAAAAAGAGAGAACCAATTGGTTCTCTCTTTCTGTTAGACTGACATCTTCTTAGATAGCGATGAATGTAATCATTTCAATCAAGTATCTAAAACAACTTACTAGATGACTTTCGCCACTAATTATTCTTCCTCAGATTTTTTTCTTTGAGCTAGAGAAATTAATCCCATACCTGATAAAGCAGCCAATAGACCAGCTGTCAAGTGAGATGTCTCCTCAGAACCCGTATTTGGAAGAGTTTTAGCAGTTCTTTCTTCTGTAATACCTTGTTGTTCTGGATTTTCAACGACAGGAACTTCTACTACTGTTGGAGTATAGAATCCTGAAATGATATTTCCATTACGGTCTTTACGGATCACTTTCACACCTTTGGCTTGTCCTACAAAGTCTGCCTCAGGGGTAAAGGTGACGGTGCCATCTGGTGAGATTACATAAGTTCCTTCACCTGGAACGACTTTTTCAGTTGTTCCATCTTCAAAGGTTGGTGGAACTGTCAGATCGACATCACCTGTAAAGTTTGGTTTACCAGTCTGAGTTTGACCTTTAAGACCTTCGGATGTCGCATCACTCACTTGTGTTTGTCCAAGGACAGTTGGTGTGTAATGAGCAATAACTACATTTCCATACATATCCAGACGTTTCACAACCAATCCTTTAGCTGTACCAACAAAGTCTGGTTCTGGTGTAAAGGTAATCTTACCATCTTTATCAATTGTATAGCTTCCTTCACCCGGAACAACCATAGTCGTGCTACCATCCTCAAAGGTTGGTGGAACTGTACTATCGATATGTCCTTCAAACGTTGGGGTTGCCACTTGTGGTTGGCCTTTGGTTCCTGTAGAAGCCGTATCATGACCAGTAGATGGATCTACAACTGTCGGGCGATAGCTTGCAGTAACTGGAGTACCATTCTTATCCTTGCGGACAATCGTTACGCCTGTTCCTTTTCCTACAAAGTCTGCCTCTGGAGTGAAGGTAACGGTGCCATCTGGTGAGATTGCATAAGTTCCTTCACCTGGAATCACTTTTTCAGTTGTTCCATCTTCAAATGTTGCTGCCACAGTTTCATCGATTGGAACAAGTGGATCGCCACCTTCAAATGTTGGCGTACCCGTTTGAACAAGCCCCTTAATGTTAACTGAAGAAGTATCTTTACCAGTTGGTGTCACCTTAGTAAACTCTGGGCTGTAAGTCGCAGTAACTGGAGTACCATTCTTATCTACGCGTTTGACTGTGACTGGATCTGGGTTTCCAACAAACTGTTTATCTGGAGTGAAAGTTACAGTTCCGTCTGGTGCAATCGTGTAGGTTCCTTGACCTGGAATAGACTTCTCCTTGCTTCCATCTGCGAAGGTTGGCTCAACTGTTTCATCGATTGGAACCAGTGGGTCACCACCTTGGAAGCTTGGAGTTCCTGTTTGTGGAACACCTTGAGGACCTGTGCTGGTTGCGTTAGTGCTGGTTGGAACTACTTCTTTCACCACCGCTTGGTACTTGACAATAACAGGAGTTCCGTTGGCATCCACACGAGTCAATTCAAGCTCTGGTGTTTCACCCTTGAACTGTTTATCTGGTGTGAAGGTCACCTTACCGTCTGCATCCACTTCGAACTTACCGACATTTGGCACTTCTTTCACAGTTGTACCATTGTCAAATAGTGGAGTTGAATCAGCTGGGAATGGAACAGAGTCATGACCTGGAGTGAAGGTCACTTTACCTTCTTGGACCTGACCTTGAAGCCCCTCTGTCTTATCTCCCGTACCAGTTGGAGTCACCTTAGTAAACTCTGGACTGTAAGTCGCAGTAACTGGGGTGCCATTCTTATCCACGCGTTTGACTGTGACTGGAGTTGGGTTTCCAACAAACTGTTTATCTGGAGTGAAAGTTACAGTTCCGTCTGGTGCAATCGTGTAGGTTCCTTGGCCTGGAATAGATTTCTCTTTGCTTCCATCTTCGAAGGTTGGCTCTACTGTTTCATCGATTGGAACCAGTGGATCGCCACCTTGGAAAGTTGGAGTACCAGTTTGTGGAAGTCCTTGAGGACCTGTACTTGTTGCACCGGTTCCTGTAGGAATCACCTTAGTAAACTCTGGACTGTAAGTCGCAGTAACTGGAGTGCCATTCTTATCCACACGTTTCACTGTAACTGGATCTGGGTTTCCAACAAACTGCTTGTCTGGAGTGAAGGTTACAGTTCCGTCTGGTGCAATCGTGTAGGTTCCTTGGCCTGGAATAGATTTCTCTTTGCTTCCATCTTCGAAGGTTGGCTCGACTGTTTCATCGATTGGAACCAGTGGATCGCCACCTTGGAAAGTTGGAGTACCAGTTTGTGGAAGTCCTTGAGGACCTGTACTTGTTGCACCGGTTCCTGTTGGTGTTACCTTAGTAAACTCTGGACTATAAGTTGCAGTAACTGGGGTGCCATTCTTATCTACGCGTTTTACTGTGACTGGAGCTGGGTTTCCAACAAACTGTTTGTCTGGAGTGAAAGTTACAGTTCCATCTGGCGCAATTGTGTAAGTTCCTTGACCTGGAATAGATTTCTCTTTGCTGCCATCTTCGAAGGTTGGCTCAACTGTTTCATCGATTGGAACCAGTGAATCACCACCTTGGAAGGTTGGAGTGCCCGTTTGTGGAACACCTTGAGGACCTGTGCTCGTTGCGCCAGTTCCTGTTGGAGTCACCTTAGTAAACTCTGGACTGTAAGTCGCAGTAACTGGGGTGCCATTCTTATCCACGCGTTTAACCGTTACTGGGTCTGGTTTGCCTACAAACTGCTTGTCTGGGGTGAAGGTCACTGTACCGTCTGGTGCAATCGTGTAAGTTCCTTGACCTGGAATGGTCTTCTCTTTGCTTCCATCTGCGAAGGTTGGCTCAACTGTTTCATCGATTGGAACCAGTGGATCGCCACCTTGGAAGGTTGGAGTGCCCGTTTGTGGAACACCCTGTGGACCTGTGCTGGTTGCGTTAGTGCTGGTTGGGGTTACCTTAGTCACTGTTGGGGTATAGGTCGCAGTCACTGGGGTGCCGTTCTTATCTACACGTTTCACTGTAACTGGAGCTGGTGTGCCAACATATTGTTTTTCTGGTGTAAAGGTAATAGAGCCATCTGGATTGATGCTGTATTCACCTACACCAGGAACTGTTTTCGTTGACTGTCCATCTTCGAAAGTCATTGATTTCGTATCATCAATTGGAACCAATGGATTCCCTTCTGTGAAGGTTGGGGTACCCTTTTGCGGTTGACCTTGGATACCATTTGAAGTGGCATCCGTTGAAGTTGGGGTTACTTCTTTCACCACCGCTTGGTACTTGACAGTAACAGGAGTTCCATTGGCATCCACACGAGTCAATTCAAGTTCTGGTGTTTCACCCTTGAACTGTTTATCTGGAGTGAAAGTTACCTTGCCGTCTGCGTCCACTTCGAACTTACCAACATTTGGCACTTCTTTCACAGCTGTCCCATTGTCAAATAGTGGAGTTGAATCAGCTGGGAATGGAACCGAGGCATGGCCTGGAGTGAAGGTCACTTTACCTTCTTGGACCTGACCTTGAAGTCCTTCTGTCTTATCACCAGTACCAGTCGGAGTTACCTTAGTAAACTCTGGGCTGTAAGTCGCAGTGACTGGGGTGCCATTCTTATCTACGCGTTTGACTGTGACTGGAGTTGGGTTTCCGACAAACTGCTTGTCTGGGGTGAAGGTCACTGTACCATCCGCTGCAATCGTGTAAGTTCCTTGACCTGGAATGTTCTTCTCTTTGCTACCATCTGCGAAGGTTGGTTCGACTGTTTCATCGATTGGAACCAGTGGATCGCCACCTTGGAAGCTTGGAGTACCTGTTTGCGGAACACCTTGAGGGCCTGTGCTGGTTGCGTTAGTTCCTGTTGGGGTTACCTTGGTCACTGTTGGGGTATAAGTCGCAGTGACTGGAGTACCGTTCTTATCCACACGCTTCACTGTAACTGGATCTGGGTTTCCGACAAACTGCTTGTCTGGGGTGAAAGTTACAGTTCCGTCAGGTGCAATCGTGTAGGTTCCTTGACCTGGAATAGATTTCTCTTTACTTCCATCTTCGAAGGTTGGTTCAACTGTTTCATCGATTGGAACCAGTGGGTCACCACCTTGGAAGCTTGGAGTACCAGTTTGTGGAACACCTTGAGGGCCTGTGCTGGTTGCGTTAGTGCTGGTTGGTGTTACCTTAGTCACTGTTGGTTTATAATGTGCTCGGTAAGGAACACCGTTAGAATCATTTACTTGGACAGTAACTGGGTCTGGGGTACCAACAAAATTTTTGTTAGGTTTGAAAGTGACTTGACCAGTGTTAGGGTCTAACTCATAAGTTCCAACTGACTGACCATTTGATGTAGCAGGAACTGAGTTACCAATAATAGGTTGGCCGTTAGCATCCACAAAGGTCGCAGGGCGTGAAGCATCTGGAGTCACTGGCGTTTTATCTGGATCGCCATCATTAAAGATTAGATTTTTGTTTTGTTCTTGACCTTGAACACCAGTTGATTCATATGTTGGTATCTTTCGAACAGTAGGAATGTATCGACCATCCATATTGTTCAAAATGTCATTCTTATTTGGATTTGATGCATCAGTTGATTGCCAGTTAGTTGATGAACCGTTTGAGTCTGTACGACGAATATTAATCCCTTCAGCAGTTCCTGTGAAGTCTGCATTTGGTGTGAACGCTACATCGATATCATCTCCATTAGTAGTCACTACATAGGTTCCTTCCGGACGCACATAAGTATTGCCGTTTGTTGGAGTCAATACATTTCCTTGATTATCCAAAATCTGTGGCGCTTGGCTACTCATGCTAGCATTAGTTACAAAGTCTGAACGATCTGGTCCTTTAGGTGTGAAGTGAACTGTAGCATTTTGTGTTTCACCTTGAAGACCTGTTGTTTCTTTCTTTTCACCTTGAGGTGGATAAGTACGACGAACCAACATGTCCTCTACTTCACCACTAAATGCCATCCCGGTAGGCTTCTCAATATCACCTGCATTAGTCGCAATACGCACACGCATTCCAAGTTGGTCAACTAAGCCACCACTAAGACTCGGAATTGCATTAAATGTTAAAGTGTGATCTCCATTAGCAGTTATTTCTTTAACTACACTGCCTTCATTATCATCAAATTTCCCATTATTATTGAAGTCCACCCATGCTTTGACATATGCTTTAGCATTACCATTTGGATTAGCCTTAATCTTAAGAGTATAAGTGCCATTCTTAGCTTTATTTAAATCCAAAAGGTCGTTAGTATTGCTATATTGATCAGCAGTTAGCAATTGCTGTGAACCTTCATCTGAAACATCCTCACGATCATCAGAAGTCCAGTTATTTTTAGAATCCACATCGATATCTGCTTCTGTAGAACCTAAGTAAGGTTGCTTTATTTGAGCATTTGTTATCGAATCGCGTGTAGAGATAGTATGGTGAGCTTCACCGTAACTTTCTGGCGCATCACCACCATCAACTACCAAGAATCCCATCATAAGTGCCTGTTGCCCTGCGGTCGCAACATAAAAACCTACCTCAGAAGCCCCACGGGTCATTACAACTGGCACTGCTTTACTTGCTGAAACTATTGGTCCAAATACTTGACTACCTAGACCACCTGTAACTGTATCAGGACTCAAAAACTTATTCCAATCGACAGTCTTATCTTTTAGGATTAGTAGACCACCTCTTGTTGTCTTGTCAGCCTGCTTAACAAGTTCTTCAGTCGTAACAGTGTAAGGACCTTTTGCACGAGGACCTTTCATCCATTCTCCTACGTATTCCCAACCTTCACCGTTAGTGGTAAAAATACCATATTCACCAGGGTTAGCATCTTCTCCATCAGCCATAACAACTGCTGGTTTTACTTTTTTACCACGATAAGTGGCTTCTATTTTAAATTTAACCCCCCAGTTTACACCATCAACTGGTACGATAATTTGTGTTTTATGGCCTTTTGTATCAAAACCTTGTCCACCAATAGTACTCCATTTATCTTGCGCTTGACCTGATACAGGAGGTGGAGTTTTTCCATAATCTTTCCAATTTTTTAAATAATTGTTTGTTGCATTTGGATCATAAGTTCCAGCAGATGAAGTTCCTTCAACCCGTTTTTTATAGATTTCAGTTGATTGAAATGGTTTGAGCTCTGTAACGGTAAGTGTCACTACATAGCCAGGCGAAATTTCCTTCGTATAAGTAGTTCCAATCTTAAACCCTCCCTGAGGATCTAAGTTTTTCAAGCTTGCTGTATCAGAGAAATCAATCCAGTTAATTTGTTTTGCTAATTGTGTACTTTCTTTCTTCTCTGATTCAGACAATTCTGGTTTAGATGTACGTGGTACAGGAGTCGCATCGTCCGCACCTGCATAACTAGCTGGTGCAACTGAAGTTGCCTGGGTATCACGACGAACTCTACGAGAACGTGTAGATTGTTCAGTAGCACTAGACGACTCAGTAGGTTCAGCAATTATTGGAGCAACTGTAGTTTCTGGTTTAGCACTCTCAATAGATTTATCTTCTGGAGAAGTAACTGGTTTCTCAACAGGAGACTGTGATGTTTCAGAGATAACCGATTGGTCATTGTTCTTTTTATCAGCAGGCTCTGCTCCAGAATTTGAAGTTGCTGTTTCTTTAGTTGGTTGAGAGGATTCTACTACAGATGGTGTTTCAGACTTTTCTGATGTTTTAGAATCTGTAGGTGATATAGAAGTCCCCGTTGTTTTATCAAGGTTTGTTTTAGCTACCTCGTTTAAAGAGTTTGTCACACTTGTCTCATCAGCACTAACTTGTGTAGCTGCTCCCAATAGAACCAAGGTGGACAAGAGCACAGAACAAACACCTACATTTAGTTTTCGAATAGAAAACTTATGAAGGCGTGGATTAAATAAATCTTTCCCCATTATAATCTCCTTAATTATAATTTTATAACTTAGAATATTATACAACTTTTTTTACAGCTTCGCTACTAAGTAAACTTAAAAAATTTTAGTTATTATTTAAATTATAAAAGAAAAACAACGTATACTTAATTTTAGTTATTATCTTATTATATTTTTCCTGAATTAAAATTTATATAATTTCTTTATTCAAATATTTTATAGATTAAACCGAAATTTGCAAAATTTCACTTCTAGCTTATAAGCATCAAAAAACCACTCACTCCGAAGAGCAAGTGGTTCTTGTAATTTTTATTTTTCGAGTAAGCTGAGCGCTTCTGCATCAGCGATAATCGTCACATCAGGGTGGTTTTGTAGACTACTTGCTGGGAGCTTCTCAGTCACTGTGCCAGACACTGTTCCAGCAATGGCTTCTGCTTTTGACTCACCGTAAGCAAAGAGAATAATTGACTTGGCATCCAAGATGTTTTTAATTCCCATTGAAATGGCTTGAGTTGGGACGTCTTCAATCTTTTCAAAGAAGCGAGCATTGGCTTCGATGGTAGACTGGTCTAGTTCTACTAAATGCGTTTGACTGTCAAATGGAGTACCAGGCTCATTAAAGCCGATATGACCATTGCGACCAATCCCCAAGATTTGCAAATCAACAGGATGGTCAGCCAAAATTTGGTTGTAGCGTTCAACTTCTTCTTCAGCATTATCCTTAACACCACGTGGCAAGAAGCTTTCTTTAAATGGCTTTTGGTTGAACAAGTTTTCTTGCATGAAGTAACGGTAAGACTGTGGATTGTCCCCATCAAGCCCTACATACTCATCTAGGTTCACACTGGTTAGATTTGAAAAATCAAGGTCACTCTCAACGATTTCCTTGTAAAATTCAAGTGGACTACTTCCTGTCGCAAGTCCTAATGTTTGGGCACCATTGTCCAATTTTTCCTTCAAAATCTCAAAAGCTACTTTTCCACCTTCGACTTGATTTTCAACTTTAATAACTTTCATTTTATATCCTCCATGTTTCTATATTTATTATATGGTATAGACCAATTTTTGTCAAGTGAAAACGATTTAATTTCTAAAAAAAGAGCGTCCAAACTTGAAACATGTTATAATGGATAGGATTAGAACTTAGAAAGAATGATGAAAAAATGAATACAGCTGATTTTGATTTCCACTTGCCTGAGGAATTGATTGCCCAAACGCCCCTTGAAAAACGAGATGCATCTAAACTCCTTATCGTTAATCGTGAGACGGGAGAAATGCAGGATAAACACTTCCACTCCATTATTGATATGCTGGAACCTGGTGATGCCCTTGTCATGAACGACACTCGCGTTCTCCCTGCCCGCCTTTATGGTCAAAAAGAGGAGACCGGAGGGCACGTGGAGCTTCTCCTGCTCAAAAATACTGCCGGTGATGAGTGGGAAGTTCTGGCTAAACCTGCCAAACGTCTCAAAGTTGGTACTCGTGTCAGCTTTGGCGATGGTCGCCTCAGCGCCGTCGTTACGGAAGAATTGACCCACGGGGGCCGTATTGTCCGCTTTGAATACCAAGGAATTTTCCTAGAAGTTTTGGAAAGTCTGGGAGAAATGCCACTACCACCCTACATCCACGAAAAACTAGATGACCGTGAACGTTATCAAACGGTCTACGCTAAAGAAAGTGGTTCTGCTGCAGCACCAACTGCTGGATTGCACTTCACCAAAGAACTGCTAGCAGAAATCCAATCCAAGGGGGTCCATCTGGTTTATCTGACCCTCCATGTCGGACTCGGAACCTTTAGACCCGTTTCTGTTGACAATCTGGACGAACATGAAATGCACTCTGAATTCTACCAACTTTCTGAGGAAGCAGCTGCCACCCTTCGCTCTGTTAAGGAAAATGGAGGTCGCGTCATCGCTGTCGGAACCACTTCGATCCGCACACTGGAAACCATCGGTTCCAAGTTTAATGGGCAAATCCAAGCAGATTCTGGCTGGACCAATATCTTTATCAAACCAGGCTACGACTGGAAGGTTGTGGATGCTTTTTCAACCAACTTCCACCTACCCAAGTCAACTCTTGTTATGCTAGTTTCTGCTTTTGCCGGTCGTGACTTAGTCCTAGATGCCTATCACCATGCCATCCAAGAACACTACCGCTTCTTCAGTTTTGGAGATGCCATGTTTATCTATTAAGAAAATCCCTATTAGGAAACCTAATAGGGATTTTTCTGATTATTCTATACCAAACTTTGGATCTTTCAAACTCTGAACACTGGCATTGATAACTGCTCCGATAATCAAAATCTTTGCAATAAGAATAAACCAGAACATCATGACTACCACGATAATGGAACTGAAAAATCGGACATCAACCAGATGATTAACATAACTATTGACGTAGACAGAAAAGATGTTCAATAAAAAGATAAGAGTTAGCAAGACAAAGACACTTCCTGGTAAAACATAGCGGATTCGTGGTGCTTTTACTTTTGGAAGGAAGTAATAGATCATAACCAGAATGGCAAAGATCAAGGCATAGACCAGAGGGCCTGTAAAATCTTGCAGGTAGGAAAATAGCGGACTGTCTGATTGCCAGTAAGTTTTGAGGAGGTTGAGCAACATACGACCAAACATACTCAAAAACAAGGCCAAGGCAAAAAGAATCTGCAAGCCAAAACTAACAAGTAGACTCATCAACTGATGGGAGATAATTCCTCGACTCTTGGTCACTCCATAGGCTTTGTTAAAAGCTTTTTGGAGGAAATCCATTGATTTCGAAAAGGTCCAGAGTGCAGATAAAACGGCAAAACTCAGCAAACCAGTTGATGGTTGAGTCAGAACTTCTCGGACAATCTTGGCGACCACATCATACACCGTATCGGGCAAAAATTCCTTGATCGTAAGTAAGAAATTTGAGACCGGAATCTGAAAATAAGGCAAAATATTGACCATTATCATTAGCAGAGGAAAGATTGAAATCAACCAATAGTAGGCAACCGCAACACTGGTCAACTCACTATCAGATGCTTGATAATAATGCAAAAAAGCTTTCAATAAGGGCCTGTCCATCAGCTCTTTCCACCACTTTTTCATGTTCCATCCTCCGTCATTTTCTTCATCATCTAAGTTCTTCTAATTAAATCTAGCATATCATAAGGTAAAGTATTTGCGGCTTCTTTCAGAGAATAATTTTCTAAATTATTCACATTTTGTCGTAGTTTTTTGGCATACTTGGCTGTTATCAGTTTAGCTTCTTCATATTCAAAGATTGCCTTACGTTCGAGATAGTAGCCTCGTAGCATTTCATCGATATTGTTTGGTTTGATGCGATTGATAACCCGCTCAACAAAGGCACCACTTCCAATAATGGCCGTCTCGCGTAGACGAGACTCTTGCATAAAGCTAATCAGAGAACTCTTATAAACCCCTTTGAGGTTTTCCAAACTCTCGATAATCAGCTCTGTATTTTCCAAATACAACTCTGAAATCTGATCATAGTCAACTGCTAGTAGTTTACGAGATTCTTCATACATCCAACTACGGAAAGTTTTGCCAAAGGTAAACATTTCATGGAGTAGAAAGCGAAGTATCCGTAAGGAAACTAGGAAGTAATAAGTCACTCTAGAAGCGAAATTTCGATTGATACTCTGCTCCATGTTTTTTAGGTAACGTTGGTAAACTCGATAGCCACGCTCACTGATTCTATTTTCTTCGTAGGCTTGCTCCAAACCGTCACTCTCAATACTCAAGATAAGAAGCTTGAGGGACTCCCAGTCCTCTTGGACTCTCTTATTTTCCAGACTAAGGATGAGGTTTTCAATCCGACCATGATAATTATCAATAGCTGCATAAAGAGGAAGTTTGTTCTTGTGATGGTCCAGTTCTTTTTCTAATTCTGCAGCTACATCATTCAAAATCGCAATATGCATCAAATGGTCCTTGCTTTCCTCTTGTTCCTCAGATAAGTGAGGGAGGACTAGTAAACCTGTTAAAAAGCTCAACAGTGTAACGCCTGCTACAAGGAAGAGTAACAGAGGATATTCCTGCTCCAAATGACTTGGTATGAGGAGAATGGTCGCGATAGATACTGTCCCTTTGACACCAGAGAAAGTCAAAAGAAGCATATCTTTCATGTACTTATGAATTTTTTTCTTAAGTCGACGCGTCCTCACAAAGTAAAAACCAGCAATCATGACAAAGCGGATCGCAAAAAGCAAGAAGGTCAGAACGACAACTGAAAGCAGTAAAAGAAGGGGATTGTAGAGAGAATTAGACAAAATCGGCTCTGCAATCAATTCTAATTCCATTCCCAAGAGAACAAAGACTGATCCATTTAGCATAAAGGTCACGGTGTGCCAGACGGTCTCCGTCACGGTGTCTACCTGAGCCTCAAGGAGCGTAATTTTCTTAAAGCGACTGGCCTTCAAAATACCTGCAACCACTACTGCGATAATCCCTGAAACATGAAACTCTTCTGCGATAAAAAAGGTCATGAGTGGCAAACTTAGCTCTAGCAATAGTTCACTGGCTATATCTATCGCTCGCACACTTAATAAAAAGGTATGCAAAAAACGATTGATCATAGCCGTCACAAAACCGACTACAAAACCACCAAGGATAGAAAACGCTAGGGAAGTTCCAGCTTGGCTGAAAGAAAAGGTTCCTGTTGTCCAAGCAGCCAGAGCCATCTGAAAGGCAACCAAACCAGAAGCGTCATTTAAAAGTCCTTCCCCTTTTAGGATATTGGAAACCCGTTTTGGAAAACGAAAACGTTCAGAAAGAGATGCGAAGGCAACCAAATCTGTTGGCCCAAGTGCCGCTCCAACTGCTAAACAGGCAGCTAAAGGAAGAGTCATCCAAAGGAAGTGAGCCATGCCCCCCAAGCTTAAGGTCGAGATAAAAATCACAGGAAAGATCAGAAAGACGACAATCCGCCAGTGCTTCAAAATGGACGTAATATCCGCTTCTTCTGCCTCCCGGAAAAGTAAGGGACCAATAACCATGGCTAGAAACAGCTCTGTATTGAGATGAAAGTCCGCATCTGGAACAAATAAACCAATCCCAATCCCCAAAAGGATTTGCACAAGAGGAAGGGGTAAAAAAGGGAGAAGTTTATTGGTCGTGGTTGAAATGATTAAGACAAATAAAAATAGAATCAAGTAAATGAGTAATTCCACACAATTCCTCCTTAATCTTTTTTACAACAAGATTCAAAAATCTCCTTTTGCTCTTGGATTTTCTGATCAATCTTAGAACAGTCTTTGTGCTCAATTTTTTTCTGGCATCGTTCCATTTCAAGAGCCACTAATTTCTTCTTGATTTTAAGCATTTTCTTGCTCATATGTGCTTCGTCGAGCACGCCGACTGCTCGCTCGTGATGCGTTGACTCGACAAAATTTTGGCGCATTGTCTCAAGCTTCTCACGAAGGTATTGTTTATCCATGTCTATACCTTTCTAATTTTTCAATCATAACTAAAAACGGTGGATTATTAACTTGGTTGAGAGTCCGATAAATGGCAGCTGTATACTCTTGTTGGTTCAACTGGCTAACAAACTCCAATACAGCATCCCTCTCAGTATCTCCTCCTTCATGACCATAGTAGATCATGATCGCAATCCGTCCCCCTTTGACAAGCAAATGACACAGTTTCTCTAATGCTTCGATAGTAGTCTGAGGTTGAGTGATGACGGATTTGTCAGCAGAAGGTAAATAACCAAGATTAAAAATCCCTGCCTTAGCTTCTGTAACAAATTGATTAAGTGTCTCATGACCTTGCAAGATTAACTGGGCATTTGTCATTCCAGCCTGATCCAAACGCTCTTGGGTTTTCTCCAAAGCCTGCTCCTGGATATCAAAGGCATAGACTTGCTTGGCTAACTTGGCTAGAAAAAGGGTATCATGGCCATTGCCCATGGTCGCATCCACTACGATATCCTCTTTTGTCACAACCTCAGCCAAAAAATCATGTGCCATCTCAAGTGGTCTTTTCATTTTTAAACTCCTGTTTTACAGCCTTGCATCCTTGCACACTTCCGCGGCGTCTCATCTCAGTTTCAATAGCATTTAGCACTTCCCATTTATTGAGGCTCCACATAGGACCAATCAGCATATCTCTAGGTGCATCTCCTGTAATTCGATGGATGACGATATGCTTCGGAATGATTTCTAGTTGGTCACAAATGACCTTGACATACTCATCCTGACTCATCAGTTGCAAGCGTCCTTCGTGGTAATCTCGCTGCATGCGCGTATTGGTCATGAGGTGAAGCAAGTGCAGTTTAATTCCTTGAATATCATTATCCGTAACACAGCGACGGACATTTTCAACCATCATCTCATGGGTTTCCCCAGGAAGACCGTTGATCAGATGGGAAACAATTTCAATCTTGGGATATTTTCTCAAGCGTTTTACAGTTTCAACATACAATTCATAAGAATGGGCACGGTTAATCAGGTCAGAGGTTGCTTCAAAAGTAGTCTGTAAGCCCAATTCTACCGTCACATGCATGCGTTCCGACAACGCAGCCAAATATTCGATGGTTTCATCGGGTAAACAGTCTGGGCGCGTTCCGATATTGATTCCTACTACACCTGGCTCATTTATAGCCTGCTCGTAACGTTCTCGAATCACTTCCACCTTTTCATGGGTGTTGGTAAAGTTTTGGAAATAAACTAGATATTTTTTAACATCTGGCCATTTGCGGTGCATAAAGTCAATTTCCTTATAAAACTGCTCACGAATAGGGGCATCCGGTGCCACGATGGCATCTCCAGAACCTGAAACCGTACAAAAAGTACAGCCCCCATGAGCTACAGTTCCATCCCGATTTGGACAGTCAAATCCCGCATCGATAGGAACTTTGAAAGTCTTCTCTCCAAAAAGTTTTCGATAATAATCATTCAAGGTATTATAAGATTTCATAACTTTCATTATAACAAAAAACACCTACAATCTCAAAAGCCTGACTTTCCTACAAATTCCCTTGTTTCTCATTTCCTTTAGCGTTTTTTTATGATACAATATGGGTATGATTTTAATGAAAATAGCATCTATTTTATTATTGATATTAACCTTGGTGGTTTGCTTTATTGTCACCAAGCTTTTCGGACTTAGGAAAATAGGATTTAATTTCGCGGATCTAGCTTTTCCACTTTTGGTATTTGAGTACTATCTGATCACTGCTAAAGCCTTTACCCACAACTTTCTACCGCGACTCGGTGTTGCTCTTTCTCTCCTAGCAATCCTCCTTGTAGTCTTTTTCCTTGTCAAAAAACGAAGTTTTTATTACCCTAAATTCATCAAATTCTTCTGGAGAGCCGGTTTTCTCCTTACCTTAATTATCTACATTGCTATGATTGTTGAATTGATGATGCTCCCATAAAAAACATTCCCTCAGACAGCTGTCTAAGGGAATATTTTTATCTTCATACTTACTTTCTAAGCTCGACCAAGATACTTTTTTTATTTCCTAAATGTTAAGGCGTAGAATTTTCCATCCCAAAGAAGTTTCATTTCCTTTTCCTTAACTTCGCTTGGAACAGCATTCTCAATTTCACTCAAATCAACAGTAGCATCTTTAAAATAATCCTTACTAAAATGATTTTTCTTATATTGCTGATCCACATAGTCAGCCGTCTCATCTGCAATTAAAATCTTAGTCCCTGGCTTCGCCACTCGTAGCATTTCCTGCATAGCCTTGGCCTTATCATTGAAAAAATTGATTCCGCCAATATGGTAGACAATGTCAAAACTATTATCCGCAAAGGGTAGATCCTCCGCGCAAGCATGGAAAAGTTGCAGATTGGTCTTGTTGGCGCAAGATTTCTGGCATTTTTCTAGCATACTGATAGAAATATCTACCCCTACAAAGTCTAAACTTTTCAGGTCAATTGTCTCAGGGATATAACGGAGGTCTTGACCAGTCCCGATAGAGACATAAAGAACAGATAAATTATCTTTCCATTCGATTTCTCCCATCAGATCCCTTCTCAACTTATCAATCGCCTTGCCGTGGAGAAGTGGTCCTATCCATTTCTCACTCATATCGTACCAGCGAGCCATACGGTTATACATGGTCATGTATTTAGCATTATCTCCAGATAAATAATCTGGATTAAGAGATAGATAGATAGCCCCATCTTTTTGAAAATTTTCTACCTCCAAACCTGGCTTCAATTTATCTTGTAATCTTGTTTCAATCATATGCAACATCTCCTTTTCTATTTGTCACCTATTATAGTGGAATTCATCGCAAAAACAATAGCTTTTTAGTAAGTGGCAACTATCCACTTGTATCTGGTAGTAGAACCAGGGTTAGTTACAAAAAAAACAAGTGCCAATTTCCATTGACACTTGTTTTCACTTTTAAACTGTGTTGCAAAATTTCGTGAAAGATACCGTTTAAAAAACTTAATCTTCTTTTTTGCGTCTTGCCAAGAATCCTGTTCCCAATCCAAGAAGGGCGATTCCAGCTGCTAGAGCCACTTGGTTAGACTCGCTTCCTGTATTAGGCAATTCCCCACCTTTTTTAGGTTTACCTGGTTCATTTGGTTTGCCAGGTGTTGGTTTTTCAGGAGTGTGTGTATTTGTAATGTTGTAACCTTCTACTGAAGCTGTATAACCATCTGGAACATTCACTTCTTCAACAGTGTAGGTAATCTCCTTACCTTCTCGATAACGATCAAGACCTGTAAACTCATAAGTCCAGCCACTTGTTTCTGACACTGTAGCTGTCTGACCAGTTTCCTTACCATCTGCAAGAAGTTTTACGGTGATAGATGCTGGACGGATGCCATCTTTGTTATCTTCATCTTTCCAGATCTTATGACCTTTTACAGCTGTTTTCTCTGGAGTATGTTCGTTGGTAATGGTGTACTTGCCATCCTTATCTGTAGTGATGGTTGCTTTGTATTCTGTCATAGCAGTTTCTTTGACAGTGTACTTGATTTCTTTACCATTTTCATACTTAGGAAGTTTTTTAGATTCGAACTTCCAGCCAGTTTTTTCTGAAACTTCAATTTCTTGAACAACTTCTTTATCGTTTTTAAGAATTTGAACTTTCACAGATCTTGTACGTTTGCCGTCTTGGTTGTTGTTATCTTTCCACACCTTAGTTCCTGAAAGAACAACTGTTTCTGGGTTATAGGTGTTTGTCACTACTTGACCAGTCACAGAGGCTTCGTAACCAGCTGGTACATCCACTTCCTTGATTGAGTAAGTGATTTCTTTACCAGCTTCGTATTGTGGAAGATTTGTGAAGGATGCTACCCAAGTGTTAGCGTCTGTCTTATCCTTAGCTGTCAAGGTCAATTTCTTACCTTCAACGGCTACTGGATCTGCATTTCCTACTTTTTTATAAAGTTGAACCGTTACGGACTCAGGACGTTTACCGTCTTGGTTGTTCGCATCATTCCATACTTTTGTTACCTTGTAGTCAATTTCTTTAGGAGCATATTTGTTTGTGATGGTAAAGTCTGTAATAGTCGCTTCGTATTCTGCTACGGCTTCTTCTGTTACAGTGTATTTAATTTCTTTACCAGCTTTATATTTTGCTAATTTTTCGAATGTAGCAGTCCAAGTTCCGTCTGCGGCTGCTTGAACCTCTTTCGATGCTACTTTCTCACCGTCTGCTAAAAGATTGATTGTAATCTTAGTCGGACGTTTGCCGTCTTGGTTATTAGCGTCATCCCAGTTCTTAGTTGCTTTTACATCAACTGTTTCTGGTGAATAGCTATTTGTGATGGTGAATCCTGATGCAGCATCACCAGTAATTTCAGAAGTATAACCAGCAACAGTTACTTCTACTACAGTGTACTGAATAGGTGTTCCGCCTTTATCAGCATCAAGGTTTGTGAAGCTTCCAGTCCAACCGTTTGCGGCATTGAGCTCAAGTGTCTTACCAGTATCTTGACCATCCGCAAGCAATTTAACTGTGACAGAAGTTGGACGTTTACCGTCTTGGTTGTTCTCGTCCTTCCATACTTTCTTCACAGGAACTTCCGTTTTTGCTGGAGTGTAAGTATTCTCAAAAGCTTTTTCATCATCGTAAGAAACAGTTGCTTCAAGTGCACCTTTGCCCTTATCTACTACAGTAACTGTAGCCGTGATAGTTTTAGTGTCGTACTTGATGCTTGTATCACTGCCAGCTTTTTCAGCAATTTTAAAGGTATAAGTCCCTGCTTTGTCGAATTCCAATTCTGAGAAAGCAATGTTTCCGTCTTTGTCATTCTTCACAGTTTCTTTCACCTTACCATCTTGGTCTGTTAAAGTGAATTCAAACTCTTCAGCCTTCAACTCACGTCCTGTAAGTTTTTTATTAGCCTTAATCTTAACTTTAGCTTTGCTACGTTTATTTGTAACTGTTTTGATAGCTCCATCTTGTCCAACAGTCATCTCAAATGGAGTAGGATTCAACTCATATCCCTCAGGAGCCTCAATCTCGGTTACCGTAAAGTTCCCTTTCTTGATATCACTCTCTGAGTAAATAGATGATTCAGCAATTCCGTCATCATTTGTCGTTACAATTTCCTCTTTAGCCGTAGCTCCTGCCGGAGGAGTAATCTTGAATTTTGCTCCTTTTAGACGGTCATGAGTCAGCTCGTCGACCTTGTAAAGAATGATACGGTAACCAGTTTCTAACTGAATTGTACCGCCTGAAGCAACTACTGAGTTTCCGATTTGCTTAACGACTGTCTTACTACTATAGTCGTCATATGTAAGAATCTGGTCATCACCCTTCATTTCAGCATTGTTTTGGACTTGCGTACCATCCGCTGGAGCACTTGTTTTGTAATTAATTCGAAATGCTGCAGGTTTCCCGTTCTTAGCAACAATTGAAGAAGCATTGTTAATTGTTAAAGTAAAATCGGTATATGACTCATTCCAACTAACTTGGTAATCTTTACCAGCTTCTAAAACCACCTCATCTTTAAAGTAATAAGATTTATCGTACCAACCTGCCGTAACTTTAAATGTTTCAGGAATCATCTGCATCGGTGAGGCATTTGGGTCAACCCAGTCATGAATTTCAATTTTGTTATAGGCAGCTTGTTTAGGATTAGCTCGAACATACCAACTGTGTAAATATTGTCCACTCTTATTTAGAGCACTAGATGTCCAATCCTCTTTGTAAATCAGACCATGATACTTACTGAAATTAGCACGTCCAATTCCTTCAGAATAATCAGAGGCTTCCCCTTTTTTGACCTTAATTTGATGGGTAATTTCATTTATAGTTTCCGTCTTATCAAAACGGAGCGTTTCATTGCTTAATTCATTTTTAGAACTAAAACCAACAAAGAAATTTCCTTTAACGTTTTGGACTTGATAGCCACCTTTTTTCTCAAGGTAAGCTTTCAGATTCTTTAATGTAATAGTTACCTTACCACCATTATTATCCCCATTTGATACAATTTGAGTTTCCCCGATAACGAGATCTGTTTCCTTATCTTTTAAATCAAAAGTTTCATTTCTAACAGTTAAAGGGCTCGGAACAGTAAAGGTAAAGGTATCACCGTCCTCTAATTTACCATCATAGGCACTCAAATCGTAATCAACAGTGAATTTATAATTTGAGTAGTTATGATGTTCAGGAGAAAGTGTATAAACACCATTCGCATCTGGTTTTATAAACTTACCATTATCAACCTCCCAAATTCCAATATTACTGATAACGTTCTTCAGTTCCTTTGCTTGAACTGAATTTGGAGCAAAGATTATCCCTAGCAAACAGGCCAGAGAAGTTAGGATGGGTAACCAAAATTTCTTGTTCTTCATAATCTTCCTTTCTAAATTACCGAAAACATTAAAACGACAAACTATGATTATAAAATCTCAACACTCATCTCCTTTCGAATTCGTTGAAATCCATGAGGGTTATTGAATAAGTTACATCATATTAACATGTTTCATAACTATATGTGAGTGCAATATTTATCATATTTGTTCTATTTTTAATATAGAAACCTCCTTTAGTTTCATTATAAAACAAAATTAACTTTTTTTGTAATATTATGAGGTTATTGCCTTTTGAAAATATTGACACAGTGTAAAATTACTTCCATAAAAACTAATTCTTTCATCACACTGAAGTTTCTTTAAGTATAGTGTTCACATACGAACAACTTCTCTTTTAAACAAACAGAAAGAAACATTGCACAAAACATTCCATTTATTTATAAGTTTGATACACCTTAATAATTATCCAAACTATTTTATATAAGTAAAACTCAGAAGAAATCTATCAATAGTCATACACCATACTGATAAATAGTTTAATTTAGCATATTTCATTATTCTGAATCATAGAAAAAAGACCAGGGGGTTATCCCTGATCTTTCTTTACTGTACTTATTGGCTACTAAATGAGATTAGTCTTCTTTTCTTCGTTTAGTTGCTA
Organism: Streptococcus oralis ATCC 49296; assembly: GCF_000185265.1. Classification (GTDB taxonomy): domain Bacteria; phylum Bacillota; class Bacilli; order Lactobacillales; family Streptococcaceae; genus Streptococcus; species Streptococcus oralis_BC. Next base: position 1,788,867 of record NZ_GL622183.1, read on the forward strand.
CAAGACCTGCACCTAAAGCTAGAAGAGCTAAACCTGCTGCTAATGCAGCTTGTCCAGATTCGCTTCCAGTGTTTGGTAGGTTAGGATTTTCTGGTTCAGTTTGGTCCGTTACTACTAACTTACCATCCTTGAACTCAACCTGATTTCCACTAGCATTTACCACTGTTACAGTTCCGTCGTAGTTAACTTGGAATGTAATATCTGTTACTGCTAAGTATCCAGTTGGAGCGGCTTCTTCATGGAAAGTATATACTCCCGGAGTCAAATCAAGTACATGTGATTGTTTGGCTTTTGAAGTCCATTCAGCCACAGGATTACCTGCAACTTTTTCTCCACGGAAAATTTGGATTTTTGCGCCCGCGATTTCTTCACCCGCTAGATTTACCTTGCTAAAGGTAATCTTACGTGGAAGGTCATCGTCTTTATCAGTTACAGTTACAGTTGAACCGTTTGTGGCAACTTTGTTTTCTTCACCCTTAGAGTCTTTCTCACCAACGTTTGTCACTTCCACTGTGCCATCAAGTTTGACTTGGAAAGTGATGTCCGTTACTTTGAGGTAACCTGTTGGAGCTGCTTCCTCATGGAAGGTGTAAGTACCTGGTGCCAAGTTCAAGTCTTTAGACTTACCAGCTTCTGAAGTCCAGCTTTCTACAGCTGTACCTTCTGCCTTATCGCCCTTGTAGATCTTGATTTGTGCTCCTGCGATTTCAACCCCACCAAGACTAATTTTACTGAACGTGATTTTACGAGCTACATCGTCATCTTTATCAGTAACTGTCAGAGTTGAATTTTGGGCTACAACACGATTGTCTTCACCTTTAGAATCTTTTTCACCTACTTTTGTCACTTCAACAGTACCGTTAGGTTTAACTTGGAAAGTGATATCCGTTACTTTGAGGTAACCAGTTGGGGCTGCTTCCTCATGGAAGGTGTAGATGCCTGGTTCAAGATTCAGTTGCTTAGGTTGGTCAGTTGAAGTCCAGCTTTCTACGGCTGTACCTTCAGCTTTTTCGCCCTTGTAGATCTTAATCTGTGCACCAGCGATTTCATTTCCTCCAAGATTGACTTTACTGAAGGTAATTTCTTTTGGAGTTGTATCTTCTTTGTCAGTGATAGTCAGAACTGGACCAGCTGCAAGAACAGTGTCATCAGCTCCCTTATTCTTTATAGTGATAGAACCATCAGTATTAACAGTAAAAGTAATATCTCCTACAATTTGATATCCCTCTGGAGCATCGAACTCTCTTAGAGTGTAGGTACCTGGTGCCAGCTTAATCACTTTAGAAGTGTCAGCTACAGTAGTCCAGTCTGCAACAGGTGCCTCTTCAAGATTGACTGTATCTCCACTATAGATTTTCAGTTCCGCACCTGGGATTTCTTTCCCATTTGGATCCACCTTTTTGAAAGTAATCTCTTTCTCAGTTGGTGTCTTCGGAGGTGTCTTTTTATTTTCAATTCGACGTTCTACAGATTTGTCAGAACCAAATTCATCTGGAGAAATTTTAATATCTTCAGTTAATTTGTCATAGCCAAGAGGAGCAGTTACTTCACGAATTGTATAGTTGTCTCGCAACAATTTGCCTACACTAGCGTTACCATCAGAATCTGTTGTCAATCGTCCAACAACAGCTTGGTTACGATCACGAATCACTTCAAAAACTGCACCTTGCAAAGGTTGGCCAGCTTCATCTACCTTATGAATTTTAATAGTAAAAACATATCCTTCCGCAACACCACCTGCAAGCTGGTAGACACGTGTACTAGTTGATTGCTCATTCTCACTACCATTGTAACTCATGTTAGCTACGTTCGTAATTTCCTCACCATCAACAAGATCGTAATTAGCTTTAGCTCGATATTCAATCATATAACCAAAGCCATTAGCATCCCCAAGTGGGAGAGTAAAACCGTCACCATTTGGATTTACCACTAATTGATTTTTAAAGGTTTCGGTCATATCCTGAGCATTAGTCCATTTCCAGTCTCCGTTATTCCAACTCCAATCTACTTTGTAAATACGAAAAGTATCTGGTAGGAATGTCATATTTGGAGATGAAAATGCATCTTTGATAGTAACATCACTGTAGTTCGCCATATTTCGGTTTACAGTAATGTTATAACGGATTACATTTTTCTCGTCGTCCTTGTATTGGAAGGAACTCTTTTCAATTTTAGAGTCGTATTTCCCTGGAGGGCCGTTATAACGGATTTTCCCTGCAAATAGAACTCTATGGCCTACTGTAATGTTAACATCAACGTCTTTTTCTTCTGAAACGACATCATGATCCACGCGGACATAGACGAAGAATTTACCTCGAACACCAGAATTATTCTCAACAAATTTTGTATAAGTGAGAGTAATTGTTTTGCTAGCTGCATCTAAACGACCAGTAGCAACAAGGTTATTAGAGGCATCCCGAAGTTCAATATCTGACGAATTAGCAAAAGTAATTTCAGATGGTAATTGGAGTGTAGTAGTATCATTTTCATGTACTGTATTATCTGGCAAAACAAAATCTGCAGTAAGACGGAAATCTTGCCAAATATCCAACCCCTGCGTTAAAGCTTCGCCAGAATTGCTTTGTACTCCAACGCTAGTGATAACATCATTATACTCTGTCGCATGTACTTGCGTCAGAGGGGCAAATGATTGGAGAATAACTCCCAAACAAAGAATAAGGATCTGAATCCAAGATCTTATTTTCTTGTTCATTTAATCTTCCTTTCTTAATAATATTCAATTGTAAATGTACAATGTAATTGTAAACTAATTGATTGTCCCCAACTAATCACCATTTCCCTTTTTCAAGTAAAAATTGATAGCTACATTACTTTCATATTTTATCATACTATTTAAAAAAAGGCTAGAAACATCAAACATTTTTTAAAATTTATTTTACTATTTAAAATTCATATTTTCTTATCGAATTCCCCATCAATTTATTGTATCGTTTTCTCCTATCATCGAAACAAAATCTGGTATATTTTACCGCTATTTTTAAAAAAATAAGTTCATCTCATTTTCAATACCAGATAGTGTTTTTATCATTTTGGTTATCTGATTTCATAAACGTTAAATTGCTCTAGAGAGAATGCCTCTACCTATTAAAAAGACCAGGTTTCCCTGGTCTTTCTGAGATACAATTAGAAGAAATACTGATTCATTCTAGTCTTCTTTTTTGCCTTTAGTGGCCACTAGACCTGCACTCAAGCCAAGAAGAGCTAAACCTGCTGCTAGAGCTGCTTGACTTTCTGCACTTCCTGTATTTGGTAACTGTTCTTCTTGAACATGACTAGCTTCACTTGAAACAATTTCTTTTGTATCTGCTTTTTCTGATACTTGTGGTTTTGTAGATTCTTGAGGTACTGGTTTAGTTGTTTCACTAGCCGTACCAACTTCTACAATGCGATCTTGAGCCATGACTTTATCATAGCTTTCTTTTTCAGTTCGCTTGCCATTTTCAACTTCGATCAAGTGAACACGGATACCTTTTTGACCTTCTTGGAGAACACGAGTTTGACCCGCTGGAAGCTGATCATTCTTTTGTTCCTGAACCTTGAAATCAATTGTTTCTTCTTCGATTACAAGTTCTGGTCTGTTAAGGACTAGGTTCTTCACTTCATCTTCTGGAAGGGAGGTTCCTGGTTTGGTTCCAACCAAGACGATGCGGTCTGTCGGAGTCTCTACCACTTCACGGAGTTTTTCTTCCTTACTTCCACTAGGATTAACCGCTGTGAAGATCCGTTCCTTACCAACTTTTCCTTCTTGTTCTACACGAGTTTCTCCTAGATACAGCGTTGAATCCTTTTTCTCAACTGTCTTATAGGCCAAATCGTTTTCAACAAATTCGAGTTTTGGAAGTTCTTCTTGTACAGCAGCAACAGTCTTCTCAGAAACTGGTTTTTCCTTAGTCAACTGGATACGGTATTCCTTGACTTGTTTTCCACTTTCTGAAACAAGGCGAACAAGTACTGGAAGGCTATCGTCTCCGCTATCTACAACTGTTGAAGCTACTTGATTACTTTCTTCGACTGAGACTTTTGGACGTTGACCTTTATAGGTGATTTGGTAGTCTTGACGATCTTCAGCGAAGTCAGGAAGTTCTTTTCCATCTACAAGAATTTTTGATTGGGTACTTTCTTGAGGCAATTCACTCGGTGCAAGGAAGGTCATCTCAATTATCGCAACACCCTTCTTATCCGCTTTGCGCTCCATACGCCATCTCATGGCTTTGGCTTTGACAGCTTTAAATGTTACGTTTATTTCATCACCAGCTGCGATGTCTTTATCCGCACGATAAGGCACAGCTTCCCAATTTTCTGGATTGTTGAATGGATGGGCTGCATCGTAGGCTTGGTAGTTTGAATAGTAGGTAGGCACTTCAAACTCTGGGCCAATATAACGTTCCAAAACGAGTTTAGATGGGGCATCCGTACCACTATCTGCAAAGAAATGAAGTTTAGCTTGCGCAACAGTCCGTTCGACAATCTTACCATTTTCACGGAAGATCACACCTGCTGATACTTCTGGATTAGAAGATGGTGTTGGAGACCAGTTTGTCCAACGACGATTTTCTGAATGATTTCCGTCATTGAGATAGTCCACACGGTCATGGGAGTTTCTATCAATGTCGTTAGTGGCTGAAGCAAAGGCGCGGTTACTATTTTCATCATACTCTGGGTTATTTGATAGAGCTTCGCCTAGTTTGTCTGTCACTCGTACAGTGAACTCAGCAACAAGATCACTACCAAGGACACGACCTCGAACAGTAAATTGGCCTGCTTTAGTCAGATTTTCTGCTGGAACTTCTTCCCATTCCACTGCCAAGTCTTTTGTTTCGTAACCGTCTTTACCTGTGAAGTAAACAGGAACCTTAGTTGGCAATTCAAGCGGTTGCCCTACTTGTAGCAAGCGAGCTTGTTTGACCGCGGCAACTGGTTTACGAGAGAGCAAGTCTTTATTGCTTGTAAAGTGTAGACGGTATTCTCCTAGGATGTCCCCATTTTCAGCTTTCGCGATAACACGAACTGGCTCACCTTCACGAACACTTGGAACGACGGTAGCGAGACCATTGTTGCTAACACTTGCTGTTACTGCAGGAACTTTTCCATCTGCAGACTCAAGGTAGTAGTCTGTCAAATCAGGGTTGAAGTTTGCTAAGTCTTTACCGTCAACTTGGATTCTCGTTTGTCCTTGTTTGGCTGCTGCGACTTGTTTTGCAAAGATTTGTACTTCTGTGATAGACGTTCCTTTCTTGCTATCAAGTCGAACCATACGAATGCGAACCGCATAGGTCTCAACTTTATCAAAGCTGAAATGATTCATTTCTCCAGCTTTTAATTGAGCTGGTGCTTTGAGATTGCTTACCTCTTTCCAGTTTGCAGGATCATTAAAGGCATGGTTTTCCTCACCTACAAAGCTAGGGTTTTTAGGGGCTGTTGGAACGGTCTTACCGACATAATATTCAATCACATAAGACTTCGGTACACCAACTCCATGGTCTTCGTGGAATCCGACACTTAGATTATCAACTGAACGTTTGCTCAAAATACCTGAATCTCCGAATAGGACACCAACTGAAGCTTCTGGATTAGTACGGTTCCAGTTTGTCCAACGGTTAGCTGGGCGGTCATTAAAGGAAATCAATTTATCGTTGACGTTTGAAACAGGATCAGTTGGATTTGAGTCTGAAGCAAAGGCAAGTGGCAATTCTGAACCGGTCCATTGGTCAGAAATATTTGCTCCCTTCTCAGTTTGAGCAGATACGCGAACATGAAGTTTCGTTGTTAATTGCGTACCTTCTAGGCGACCATTAACTGTAAAGACACCTTCCTTGGCGTATTGGTCTGGACGAATCGTATCCCATGTAACCTTAGCTGATGAAACGTGACCATTTGAATCGTAGGTGCGAACACTTTCTGGTAATTGCGGCGCTTCTGCAATTGGAGTTGTCACACTGACTTCTTCAACTGAAACGATGCCTTCTACAGATACTTTAGCACGCGCTTCAAGATCCAGACCTTCAACTTTACCTAGAACTTCAAAGGTTTGATAGTGGTCGAGTTTTTCTTTTGGAATGGCTTGCCAAGTGACTTTATGAGTTTTAGGGAAACCTTTGTCATACTCAACCGTTACTGTTGTTGGAAGAGTAGGTTCTTGATGCAAGTCTGTCACTACATTTACTGGGCGTATAGATTGGGCTACTTTTTTCTCAGTATTGGCCTGGATCGTAAGAGCGATTTGACCTGTAGCTCCCTCATATTCCGCTTTCAGAGTGACTGCTCCTGGCTTATGTAACTCAAGCATTCCTTTACGAACTGCGACTTCCCCTTCACCACTTGTAGAGAAGGTTACTTTATCAGCTGGTAAAACTGCTTGTGTTCCGTCTTGATAGTGAGCGTGTACAGACAATTTCACTGTTTGGTCTTCTTTAAGACCGTCAGCTTGCTCTACTTGTAAGCTCAAGTGGTCAATTTTTGGTGCTTCTTCAAGGAATTGAATTGCATAGGTTTGAAGAGGGCCACCATCTTTTGGTTGAACATAGATGCTTGCACGCATGCCGTTTGCTGCACTTGCTTGGACTACAGTAACATCCGCATTTTCAGCACTTGCTACAACTTCTGGCAAGGATGCACCGTAAGCAAGAGTTCGATATTGCATTGGATTTTGAGTAGTAAGACCAGTGACAGATTCACCACCAACAGTTACATTTGGTACTGCAGGAGCCGCAGGATTACCTTCTTCTACCACAAGGGTAGCGTGAATAGTCTCACCACCCAGTTGACCAGTCATTTGAATACGTGATCCTGCAACTGACAGTTTAGCTTTATCTGTTTCCGCAATCTCCCACTTATCAACTTCGTATTCTTGTACGCTTCCATCCGTAACAGCAATAGAAACGTATTTGTCAACAGCGCTCAAGTCTGTTCCTGGAGCAACACGCTTAACAGTTGGAAGCTCATTTGCGATTGCTAGAATTTCGACACGGGCCTCAACTTCGCGTCCGTCTGCCATACCTTTAACAGTCACAACTCCTGCTTGGCTCACATCAACTGAAGACCAAGTTACTGGACGTTTTTCACGACTGCCATCACTGTAGACAAAAGCGACGGTCTTCGGCATTTTTGGCTCTTTCTCGATAACAGTACGTACTTTTGGTACTTCTGTTCCGAGGACGGTCTTTTCTTGGTCTTCTTTTTTACCAGTAAAGACCGTTACTTGACCAGATTTCAAGAGATCTGAATGGGCTGTTAGAGTGAATTTACCTGCTTGCTCAGTTGATTTAACAATGGCAACCCCTTTACCGTTAAAGGCTCTACGGATCCAAGAACCATCTGCTTGTGCCTTATAACGTTCACGGCTGGCTTGTTCCCCATTATCTACACCGACCAGTTGACCTTGTCCATGCAATTGGAAACGAACCAAATTATTGGCAGTTGGTACCACATTTCCTTCACTATCTACGATTTCGTAGTAGATGTAGGTCAAGTCTTTTCCATCTGCTGCGATTGCGTGTTCTTCCTTGACGAGGCGAACACCTGCTGGTTGGCCTGCCGTCGTGATTTTATCACGTGCAATTTCTTTTCCAGCTTCATCGCGAGCTACAGCTTCTAAAGTACCTGGTTGGTAAGCCACCTTCCACTCAAGATAGAGTTCCTTAGCATTGGCACCTTCTTGGTAGCTACGGCCATCACTGGTTTGTTTTTTGTTAAATTTCTTAACTCCAAGAGATTGACCATTCAAGAACAATTCAACGCTTGCAGCGTTTGAGTAGGCACGAACTGGGATCTTACCTTCTGAGTCAGCAACTTTGTCTGCTAATTCTTTGTTTTCCCAGTTCCAGTGAGGAAGGAGGTGCACCATTGGTTTCTTCTTGGCAGAAACCCATTGGCTTTGGTAGAGATAAAAGTCATTTTTTGGAATACCGGCTGTATCTACAATACCAAAGTAAGAGCTCTTAACAGGAGTTTGGTTTTGGTTGTGCCATGGTGTAGGCTCACCGATATAGTCCGTACCTGTCCAGATAAACTGTCCAGCATAGCCAGCGTTGTCACGGTCAAAGGTCCATGAAGCGGTTGCCGTTTTACCCCAACCAACACGATCATTTCCATAATCTGACTGTTCATAGTTACGATAAGCTTGGTTGCTATGTACCAATTCTTGTTCAGGACGATAATAGCTACCGCGTGTACGGGTTGCTGAAGATGTTTCTGAACCATAAATCAACCAGTTTGGATGTTTCGCACGAAGTTTCTTGTAGTTGTCTTCTGAGTAGTTGAAACCAACCGCATCCAGTTCATTAGCAATCTTCTCATGATCACCACTACCATCACCAAAGCGGAACTTATCTGCTCCCATAGTAACATAACGTGTAGTATCAACATCTTTAATCACTTTTACTAAGCGTTTAACCGTTGCAAGAGAGTGAGCATTACCATTGGCTTCACCGATTTCATTCCCGATAGACCACATGAAGACAGCTGGGTTGTTTTTATCTCTTTCGACCATGGTACGAAGATCATAGTCAGACCATTTTTCACCTTTTCTAGCTTCTGGGTGAGTCGCGTCTTTTTCAAAGAAACGTCCGTAGTCATAAGGTTTCTTACCACCATACCAAGTATCAAAGGCCTCTTCCTGAACGAGCAAACCAAGTTCTGCTGCGATTTGCAAGGTCTGTGGACTTGCAGGGTTATGAGTTGTACGGATGGCGTTAACGCCCATCTCCTTCATTTGTTTGAGACGACGGTATTCTGCCTTATAGTTTTCTTCTGCTCCAAGCGCTCCGTGGTCATGGTGCAAGGAAACACCATGGAATTTAATGCGTTCACCATTCAAAGAGAAACCTTCATTTGGAGTCCAATGATAGTAACGGTAACCAAACAAATCCTTCTTAGCATCAACCAATTGACCGTCACGGTAAACACGCGTAATCAATTCGTACAAGGCAGGTTTATCATTTAAAACGGTCCAGAGTTTTGGTTGTTCAACTTCTAAAATCGCATCAAGGCTTGTTGATTCATGCGCTTTCAAGGTACGGCTCGCTGTTCGAACCAAGCCTGTTACAGCTTGACCACCACGTTCAACGATTTGATATTCTGCCACCAGTTCATGGTCTTTATCATCTGTATTGACGATTTTGCTGGCTACATGAGTTTCAACCTTACCATGTTGCTGTTGTTCTAGTTTTGGTGTTAAGATAGTTGTTCCATTTTTTTCAACATGAACCTTATCAGTCACTTGCAAGGTCACATCACGGTAGATACCACTACCTGAGTACCAACGGCTACTTGGCTGTTTATTGACAGCATGGACAGCAATCACATTCTCACGACCATCTTTGTGAAGGTATTTGGTGATATCGTATGAGAACTGGTTATAACCATTTGGATAATGCCCCACTAACTGGCCATTGACATAGACTTGAGAGTCCATATAGACACCATCAAAGGTCACTCGAACATTTTTCTTGAGATCTTTTTCATCAAGTTTAAAGGTCTTGCGATACCAAGCTTCACCACCATTGAGCTGTCCACCCTCGTTTTGGGCAGGTGACTGATGGTCAAAATCGTTAAAGATACTCCAGTCGTGTGGGAGATCCAATTTTTGCCATGTTGATACATCTGCATCTGATTTCACAGCTTCTTTAGGATTCGCATTGAGTTTAAAGTGCCAATTTTGATTAAAATTCACTTTTCTATCTTCAATCATTTGATTCACTTCTTCATTTGTCGCAGCTTTCAACTCTTCCTTGACAGGCTTTTCTTGACTTGAAGCTTGAGATTCTACCTTTGGAGCAGTTTCTTCAGGTTTTAGAGATGCTTTATCCTCTTTTGGAGCTACAGGTTCCTCTTCTTTCTTCTCGGCTTTGCTTGCTTCAATGGGAGCAGCTTGACTTTGGTCAACACTTGCAACATCCTTGTGCTCTGCTACAGCTTGATTTTCTTTTTCCCCCACTGCCGGACTTTCCTCTTTTGCTTGTTCTACAGTGTGGGCGATAGGAGTTTCATCCGCGAAAACTGGTGATTCTCCAATGACACTTCCTCCAAATAGAACCGCACAGGTTCCAATCATGACAGAGCAAGCTCCTACGGCAAACTTACGAATGCTGTAGACTCTTTTACGATTCCAATGGCCTTTTTCCATAAAATCCTCCTTTAGTAACCGCTTCCATTTATTTGTAAGCACATTACTTTTTCATAGCCTTTTACCCTTATTTTATAAAATAATATAGGAAATTTCAATACCCTAAACACAAAAAATCATATTTTTGATTGTTTTTTCTAAAATTTGTAGAAGATTCGAAAAAAGTGAATGTAGATTTAGAACAAAAACAAACATTTTTTTGACACTCAGTTCAATATTATAAAAAAGTTCCTTTTGTAAGGAACTCCTTTTACTTATAATTAAATATTCCCCCTGCCAACTTATCGGCTAATTTGGGGAAGAGGGAATAAAACTTATGGGCTAGGTTCAAGAAAACTGGTAGATTGAGTTCTCGCTTGTTTTTTCCTATGGTTTTGACAATCTTTCTAGCGACTGCATCTGGTTCTAAGAGAAAGCGGTCAACCGACTTGAGATAGCTACCATCTGGGTCAGCCTCGTCAAAAAAGGCAGTACGAATCGGTCCTGGATTAACCGTCGTTAGATAGACACCATAGGGCATGAGTTCGAGGCGCAGCGCGTTTGAAAAGCCAATAGCTGCAAACTTGGTCGCTGAGTAAAGACTGGACTTGCTAGTCGCTATCAAACCTGCCATGCTGACGATATTGATGATATGGCCTTTTCCCCTCTCCTTCATACGGGCTGCAAGACGACGAGACAGATTCATCAGAGCAAAGGTATTGACCTCAAACATCTGGTGAATATCTTGATTAGAAATCTGGTCGAAATCTTCAAAAATTCCATATCCAGCATTGTTAATCAAGACATCAATCTTGTCATAACGGAGATAGAGGTCAGCTGCCAGAGTTTCAAGGGCCGAGTCATCGGTAATGTCAATTTCAATTAATTCCACATGAGGATGATTTCCATATAGTTGGGCTAGTTTTTCCTTGTTTCTACCTAGCAAGATGAGTTGGTCATTTGGCAAGAGTTTGACCATTTCTTGGGCTAAACCACCGCTAGCTCCAGTGATGATGATAGTGCGCATCTCTATTCCTTTCAAAGTGTTGGTCAATTTAATGAAATCTTTTTCCAGCTAAATAATGAGCATAAGCTTGATCAATGACAGGAGCAAACAGATGATAATCTTCCCAGCTACCTAAAAATTCTAAAGGCAAGTCATACAAGTCATTGACTACAAATTCGGAATAATCATCCATATACTGATGTTCATAATAGTCATTTACAAAAGCCTGAAAATCCTTTGTGATATCCATTGTTCCCAGTTTACCATCGCACCAGTCTAAAAGATAATCAACACCCAAAGTTTGCTCATTTTTTACACTTTGGAATACCGTTTCTTCATCAGGAGACATCATTTCTTTGGCATCATGCTGGATGAGCCAAGTAACGAAAAAACCGATATGATTCGCAGCCCAACGATAAATCTCCCGATAATCTTTTTGAGTTAACTCTTCTTTTTGTAATGAATAGCTGTGCAAGTAGTTGGTTAAGGCATTCTCAAAATACCAATCCGCTTTATCCAATAAACGATTTTCAACAGTCATCTTATTTCCCTCTCAACGAACTATAACATTATAACTCAACCTCTTCCAGATCTTTGACGACATGGACATTTTCAAAAACAGTTGCTGCATCTTTCTTGAGCTGACTGATATCTTTTGAGAGGAAACGTGCACTGATATGATTGAGCAAGAGGCGTTTAGCACCGGCTTCTGCTGCTACTTGCGCTGCCTGCATATTGGTTGAGTGACCGTGATTGCGAGCAATTTTTTCATCTCCCTTGCCATAAGTAGATTCATGGACAAGGACATCGGCATTGACAGCTAGACGCACACTGGCATTGGTTTTTCGGGTATCACCCAGAATGGTGATAATCTTACCTGGACGTGGCGCTGAGATATAATCAGCAGCCTTGATTTTAGTGCCATCTTCTAGGACAACATCCTGACCGTTTTTGATTTTTCCAAAAAGCGGGCCGAACGGAACACCAGCAGCCTTGAGTTTCTCAGCATCCAAGGTACCTTCTAAGTCCTTTTGCATGACACGATAGCCAACACAGAAAATAGTGTGGTCCAGCTCCTCTGCATACACCGTGAATTTATCGGTCTCAAGGATTTTCCCTAGAGAATCTTGGTCAAACTCATGAAAATGAATGCGATAAGGCAGACGAGAACCCGACACACGTAGACTGGTTAAGACAAAGGACTTGATCCCTTGTGGTCCATAAATGTCCAAATCTGTCTGCTCTTCATTGGCTTGAAAGGCACGACTAGAAAGGAATCCTGGCAAGCCAAAGATATGATCTCCATGCAGGTGAGTGATAAAGATTTTGCTGATCTTACGTGGTCGAATCGTGGTTTCCAGAATACGATTTTGCGTTCCTTCTCCACAGTCAAAGAGCCAAACTTCGTTAATCTCGTCCAAGAGTTTCAATGCGAGACTTGAAACATTGCGGGCTTTAGAGGGCTGACCTGCCCCTGTTCCTAAAAATTGAATATCCATTCGATACTTTCTAATTAATCAATATATAACATGGCTGTGCGATTTTCCGATCGGAAATAGCGCTTGCTAGAAAAAGCAACAGCTTCTTGCAGTAAATCCTCTTGGCTGTAGCCTTTGAGACGCTTGTGGCCATCTGCTAAACTTTCCAAATCTGTCAAAGCTGTGAGATTTTCTACACTAACAACTTCCTCTTCTCCGGCATCCTTCATGTAAATCTTTCCAAATTCTTCAAAGACGAGTTGATGAGGGAAAATTTGCGCAATCTCAAAAAGCAAGTCATCCGAGATTCCCTCTTCATTTTCAGAGAAAATCCGCCCCAATCCCTCACTCTCATAGCAAAATCCAAAGGATTTTCCGGACAGATTAAGACGAATAAAGGGCTTATTTTCAAAGGTGAAACTTGGTTCAACATTGTAGAGGTTCAGTTCCTGACTGAGTTCTGCAAAATAATCCGTCGCAGCTTCAGGACTCTTTTTCTGGTAGAGTTCAGCAAAGTAGGCATTGACTACACTCGGAGGAGGTGTGATGAGAGCCAACTGCTCTTGCTCTGTTTTGCCAGCTAGAAGCTGATCTAAATAGACCTTATCCAGACTTGTATAACCTCCATACTTTAGAGCCAAGGTTTTAATATCAGTCATAAAATTCCTCTAACCTCCATTTATTTTTCTCGGAAATGTAGCCTGTAATCACTTCCCCGTCATCTTGATAATCGCGCTCTTCCAGAATCGCTACACTTTCTAAATCATGAATTTTGTAAGACTTAGAAAAAGGCACGCGCAGGGTAAAGACTTCAAAAATCTCCTTGATCTTCTCCAAAAACAATGCTTGCAAGTTCTCACGACTATCCTCAGACTTGGCAGAAATGAGGGCATAAGGCGTTTGAGTAGGCGTGAAATCCTCCACCAAATCCGCTTTGTTATAAAGAGTCAGGCGAGGAATATCCTCCATATCCAAGTCTTTCATGATAGACAGAACCGTTTTTTCATGCTCCTCGTGATAAGGATTGCTGGCATCGATGACATGAACCAAAAGATCCACATGCTTGCTTTCTTCCAAAGTTGACTTGAAACTGGACACCAATTCAGTTGGCAAATCCTGGATAAAACCAACCGTATCAGTCAAGGTAACCTGAAGATTGCCCCCAAGATGGATACTCTTTGTCGTCGCATCCAGGGTCGCAAACAGCTCGTCTGCTTCATACTGGGTCTTGCTGGTCAAGGTGTTCATGATGGTTGATTTCCCAGCATTGGTGTAACCAATCAAACCGATTTTAAAGGTACTTGACTCCAAGCGTTTTTCTCTGACTGTCGCTCGATTTTTCTCAACCACCTTGAGCTGGCGCTCGATATCTGTGATTTGATTGCGAACACTACGTCGGTTCAGTTCTAGCTGGCTTTCACCAGGACCACGGGAACCAATTCCACCTGCCTGACGGCTGAGCATAATCCCTTGACCAACCAAGCGAGGCAAGAGATATTTGAGTTGAGCTAGGTGGACTTGGAGTTTCCCTTCATGGCTTCGAGCCCGCATAGCAAAGATATCCAAAATCAACTGCATACGGTCAATGACCTTGACACCCAGAACTTCTTCTAAATTGACATTTTGCCGTGGAGTCAAGCGATTATTGACGATGACAGTAGTAATTTCCTCAGCATCCACCATTCGAGCGATTTCTTCCAACTTACCAGAGCCAACAAAAGTCTTGGAATCATATTTTTCACGTTTTTGCCTGTAACTACCTACTACGACTGCTCCAGCAGTCTTAGCCAGACTGGCCAATTCTTCCATGGAGAGGTCAAAATTGTCCATGCCCTGCAATTCCACACCGATGAGCAGGACCCGTTCCTCTTTTTTCTCCGTTTCAATCATCTAAAAACTCCTCTATCTGGCTTAAAATACGGTCTTGCACACCAGGCTCTCCTATCTGAAAAAAGGTGACCTGCATGCGATTACGGAACCAGGTCAGCTGACGTTTAGCAAAACGACGAGTCGCCTGTTTGAGACTCTCGCTAGCTTCCTCGAGAGTCTGCTCTCCACGGAAATATGGAAATAGTTCCTTGTAGCCAATGCCTTTGGCAGCCTGCACATCTGGATAATGGTCAAAAAGCCACTTGGCCTCATCCAAAAGTCCAGCCTCAAACATCAGATCCACTCGGTGGTTGATACGTTCATAAAGTTGACTTCGCTCATCATCCAAGCAGATAATCAGTGGTTCATAAGGACTTTCCTGATTTTCCAAATCCTGACCAAAATGGTCAATTTCCAAGGTGCGCATAGCACGACGACGGTTAAACTGGGGAATTTCAAGACCTGCTTGCTCCACCAGATGGGCTAATTCCTCATCTGAATAAGGCTCCAAACTAGCCCGATAAGCTACAATCTCCTCATGAGGTGTTTCCCCACCTAGATGGTAGCCTTCTAACAAGCTCTGGATATAAAGCCCAGTCCCACCAGCGATAATGGCTAGCTTGCCACGGCTTTGAATATCCTCAATAGCCTTCTTAGCTTCTGAAACAAAATCAAAAGCCGAGTAAGACTCGGTCACCTCTCTGACATCAATCAAATGATGAGGAACAGCTGCTTGCTCCTCTGGGCTAGCCTTGGCCGTCCCAATATCCAATCCTCTGTATACTTGCTGACTGTCACCACTGACCACCTCTCCACCAAAGCGCTTGACCACTTCAATAGCAAGGGCTGTCTTCCCAACAGCGGTCGGTCCAACAATCACAATTATTTTTGTTTTCATCTTTTTTCCTTGAAAAATTTCCATTTTTTCGTTACTATTATTATATCACAAAAAGGTCAGTCAGAAAAATGCTACCACTTGGGGAGCCTGGCTGATTGGGAAGATAAAGGAGGAAGACTCATGGCTAAAGGATTCGCTAAAGGTCTTGTAACAGGTGTCGCAGGAACTGTCGCTGCCGTTGCAGGTGCAGTATACGCAATTAAAAAGAAAGTGATTGAGCCAGAAGAGCAAAAAGCAGCTTTCATCGAAGAAAATCGTAAAAAAGCGGCTCGCCGTCGCGTATCACATTAAGCAACAAAAGAAGTTGAGAAATCTCAACTTCTTTTTATTTTCTTAAATAGCCAAATCAAACTTCAGCTGTGGCTTAACCGGATCATAGTCAACTAACTCAAAGTCCTCCGCTTTGATATCAAAGAAATTGGTCCCATCTGGCACATTCAAGACCAAACGAGGTTGGCAGTTTGACGGCTCACGACCAAGCAATTCCTCTGCTTGTTCAAACTGATTATCATAGATATGGAGGTTGTTGATAAAATAGAAAAACTTCCCAACCTTCCAGCCGAAATGCTTGGCAATCATCATCTGCAAGGCCACATACTGCATAGCATTGATGTGGTGAGCAACCAGCATGTCATTCGAACGCTGGGTCAAAGTCGCATCCAGATAGATGTCCCCATCAACGCGACGGACATCAAACATGGTCTGAAAGGCACATGGAAGGAGGCCGTCCGTCTCCTCAAAAGCTTGGTAATCCCAGAGTGAGATGATATTGCGACGATTCCAAGGGTTGGTTTCCAACTGCTTGAGAATCTTATTAATGATATCGTGTTTCTTAACGACTGCCCCATAGCGCTCACCAATAGTTCCCGTATCTCCTACTTCCCAGTCATTCCAGTAGTGAACATTGTACTTATCATTGAGAACATCTAGGCTATTAGACTGATCTTGGTAGATCCAGAGTACTTCTTTGATAGCAGATTTGATCGCAATAGGTCGCAAGGTCGTGATGGGGAATTCCTCCTTGGACAAGTCATACTCAGCAAAGGCTCCTGTTACGTACTTGGAGTTAGCAACAGTTCCATCCTTGTACTTAGGACGAGCTTGCTCTGAAAAGACACCGTCTTTGAGGATTCGTTCAATATTCTCTTTAAAAATCGTATCTGCTTTAGTCATTCTCTCTCACCTCATTTATAGTCTTATCTAGTATAGCATAAAAAAGAAAAGAGGAACATTACTAACTCTAAGTTAGCATTTTTCCTCTTTTGTTATTTTATTGCAATACAAGTGATGCTGCTCCAATAACTCCAGCGTCATTTCCTAGGGTTGCAAGAGCCAATTTTGTGGATGTGCGTACTTGTGGGAAGGTATTTTCGTCGTAGACTTTTTGAACACCTTGTAGAAGGAACTCTCCAGCAGCTGACACACCACCACCGATGACGATTGTTGATGGGTTGAGGATTGAACCGATGTTGGCACAAGCGATTCCCAAGTAACGTGAGAAGTTACGGTAAACGATCAAGGCAAGGTCGTCTCCTTCTTTTGCAAGGTCAAAGACAGTCTTAGCAGTTACTTCTTCTCCGTTATCAATCAAGCGTTTCAATGCTGCGTCGCCTTCGTATTCATCAGCATAGCGACGAGTCAAGTTAACAATCCCTGTTGCTGAAGCAACTGTCTCAAGACAGCCTTTTTTACCACAGGTACATGCGATTGGTTGGTCAAAGTCAACAGTGATATGACCAAGTTCTCCTGCCGCACCAGCGACACCGTGAAGCAATTTGCCTTCTGCCACGATACCGCCACCAACACCTGTACCAAGTGTCATAAAGACAACGTCTGGTTGGTTTTCACCAGCACCCATCCAGCGCTCACCAAGAGCAGCTACGTTGGCATCATTATCGATGAAGAATGGAATACCCAAGGCTTTTTCAATCTTTTCTTTAATTGGTTGAAGGGTTTTCCAGTTGAGGTTGTAGGCACCGATAACAGTTCCTTTTTCACGGTCAACCACACCAGGTGATCCCATCCCAATCCCTCGGAAATCCTTAGCTGACAATCCAAGCAAGTCCAAACGATGCTGAATAGACTCGATCATATCATCTACAATATGGCTTCCTTCGTCCAAAATGTTGGTCTTGATAGACCATTTTTCTTGGATTTCTCCTTCTTGAGTTAAAATCGCAAACTTGATAGATGTTCCACCAAGGTCAATCCCAATAATCTTTTGACTCATCGTCTTCTCCTTTTTAATTGAAAATGCTTACAGATATAGTATAACAAAATCGTCTCTTTTGTGCAAAGGTTTGCATGATAAAAGTTACATCTAATAATTAATAACTATTTATCCCCTAGTTTTTGAATGGCATAGTTTGCTTCTTCTTTGGTAAATTTGTCAATCCAAGGAGAAGTTAGCATCTCATAAATTTCCGTTTTTGATAAATTTCTATATTTTCGATATTTTCTTGCTTGAACTAAGGCATTTTCTTTGTAATCTACGTTCAAGTGATTGATGGCATACTGCGCTGCTGAACTTGAAAAACCATGAGTAACCTGTGATGTTAACTGGTCATAGAGAGCTTTTTTTGACATATGTGAAGACGAATTATAGCTTTTTGCTGTCTTTAAAGCTGCTGAGTATGGATTCCCGTCTGCTGGTTTTGGTTGCCACACACCATCGTATCCTACATAGTAACGGCCACCATCTACCCATTTGTCCCTAGCCATTTTACCATCTGATTCAACGTAGTAACGGCCACCATCTACCCATTCATTCTTGGCCATCTTTCCATCTGATTTATAATAATAGTATCCTACCCATTTATTGCGGGCAGAGCTTCCTTCAGGTGTTAAATCTAGTTTTTGAATGGCATAGTTTGCTTCTTCTTTGGTAAATTTGTCAATCCAAGGAGAAGTTAGCATCTCATAAATTTCCGTTTTTGATAAATTTCTATATTTTCGATATTTTCTTGCTTGAACTAAGGCATTTTCTTTGTAATCTACGTTCAAGTGATTGATGGCATACTGCGCTGCTGAACTTGAAAAACCATGAGTAACCTGTGATGTTAACTGGTCATAGAGAGCTTTTTTTGACATATGTGAAGACGAATTATAGCTTTTTGCTGTCTTTAAAGCTGCCGTATATTGATTCCCAGCTGCTGGTTTTGGTTGCCACACACCATCGTATCCTACATAGTAACGACCACCATCTACCCATTTTTTACTAGCCATTTTACCATCTGATTCAACATAATAACGGCCACCATCTACCCATTCATTCTTGGCCATCTTACCGTCTGATTTAAGATAGTAATTTCCTATCCATTTGTTGCGAGCGTAGCTGCCTTCTGCTGTTAGATAATAATAGGAATCATAGTTTTTATCATAAATCCAGTCACTTTTAACCATCTTTCCATCAGAATCAACATAATAACGACCACCATCTACCCACTCATTTTTGGCCATCTTTCCGTTTGATTTGAGATAGTAATTACCTACCCATTTGTTACGTACGTAGCTTCCTTCTCCTGTTAGATAATAGTATGACCCGTAGTTTTTGTCATAAATCCATTCACTCTTGGCCATCTTTCCATCTGATTTGAGATAGTAATTGCCTACCCAAGTGTTACGAGCAGAACTTCCTTCTGATGTTAGATAAAAATATGAACTCGATTTCGTATCATAAATCCATTCATTTTTAGCTCTTTTCCCGTCTGATTTTAGATAGTAATTACCAACCCATGTATTACGAGCATAGCTACCTTCTGCTGTTAAATAATAATGTGCAGAGTACTTTTTATCATAAATCCATTCATTCTTGGCCATCTTTCCATCTGATTTAAGATAGTAATTGCCTACCCAAGCATTTTGGACATAGTTTCC
Source organism: Streptococcus oralis ATCC 49296 (assembly GCF_000185265.1). Classification (GTDB taxonomy): domain Bacteria; phylum Bacillota; class Bacilli; order Lactobacillales; family Streptococcaceae; genus Streptococcus; species Streptococcus oralis_BC. Next base: position 1,808,117 of record NZ_GL622183.1, read on the forward strand.
CGAAGCATTTAGATAGAAATAAGAATTAGCTTTTTTATCAAAAATCCACTTATTAGTAACTTTAGTACCATTTTGATAGTATGAAGAGCCTACCCAACCAGACTGAGCTGTAGATTTGGACTTATCCTCTTTAGGACTTGTATTTTTAGGTTTCTCAGCAGGTTTTTGCGCTGGTGTTTTCGGTTTCTCAGCAGGTTTTTGTGCTGGTGTTTTTGGTTTCTCAGCAGGTTTTTGTGCTGGTGTTTTTGGTTTCTCAGCAGGTTTTTGTGCTGGTGTTTTTGGTTTCTCAGCAGGTTTTTGTGCTGGTGTTTTCGGTTTCTCAGCAGGTTTTTGCGCTGGTGTTTTTGGTTTCTCAGAAGGTTTTTGCGCTGGTGTTTTTGATTTCTCAGCTTGATTTGACGCCGAAGTTGTATTCTCTTTTACAACCTTACCATTTTTAGATGCATCCTTTTCTTGAGCAGAAACATGCTGAGCCGAAAAAGGAAAGTCTCCAGTTGTATCTGATAATGCAATAAGTCCCAGTGTTGCAGTTGCTAAGCTGGTTACTAAAATTTTTTTTGATTTTTTCATAAAAATCTCCATTGTTTTTATTGATTTATACTTATAGTATACCATATATTTAATTTTGCTTTCAAATCAAATATTAAATATTAACAAATAAATCTAAAACTTAATTGAAAAATCCATAGTTATATCACTTCCAACTCATACAAACCTCTGGCTGCGTTACAGCCATAGATAGCTTCTGCTTGGTTCAAGTCTGCCAAAGTCATAATTTTCTCTTTTACCTGTCCTGTTTCCAACAAATGCTGACGGTAAATTCCTGGCAAAATTCCTTGACTGGTAGGCGGTGTGTAGAGTTTACCATTAATTTTTAAGACCAGATTTCCAATAGAGGTCTCAAGCAGTTCTCCTGCTGCATTATGGTAAATGATTTCCTGTTTACCTAGGCTTAAATGTGGTCTGTGAGTGGTTTTGAAGTAGGTAAATGCTTGCTGCAAATCAGCTTCTTGCAGACAAAGCTTAGCTTTGCAGAAACTTGGACTGAGGGGTGTTAAGATTTGGCGACTGAGTTCCATCTCTCCAGACTTGCTAAGGATGATTCGTAAACGGTAGTCCTGGTGGGAATCACAAGCTTGAAACTCTTCCTCTATCCTTTGTCTCAGGTCTTCCGGATTAAAAGGATAGGCAAAATATCGACTCGCCTTTGTCAGTCTTTCCAGATGTTGTTCTTCAAACAGCAGTTGTTTTTGGTTGATTTTCCCAGTTGTAATCAATTGGAAACGTGCTTGTTTACGATAGAGTACAGCCGCCTTTTGATGAACCTCTCGGTATTCAGATTCCCAAGTACTATCCCAAGTAATCCCGCCTCCAACTCCATAAATGGCTTGTCCCTTGTAGAGTTGAATGGTCCGAATGGCGACATTGAAAATCCGTCGTCCATTTGGAAGCAAGAGACCAATCGTTCCGCAGTAGACTCCTCTGGGTTGGGGCTCCAAGTTCTTGATGATTTCCATGGTCGCAATTTTCGGTGCTCCCGTTATGGAACCGCATGGAAAGAGCGAACGGAAGATTTCAACTAGGTCAACATCCGGTCGTAACTGACTCTTGATGGTTGAAGTCATCTGCCAAACAGTTGAATACTGCTCCACTTGACACAGACGTTCTACATGCTCACTCCCCACCTCAGAAATACGGTTCATGTCATTGCGCAAGAGGTCCACAATCATCATATTTTCAGAGCGATTTTTAGGATCTTGTTCTAGCCAACTAGCTTGGGCAAGGTCTTCTTGGTCAGTCACCCCACGCTGGGTTGTTCCCTTCATTGGTCGCGTTGTCAATTCACGGTCATTTTGCTCAAAAAAGAGCTCTGGGCTCATGGAAATCACTGCCATCTCATCGTGTTCAACATAGGCATTGTAGCCCGCCTCCTGCTCTACCACCATACGATTGTAAATAGCAAAAGGATTGGCACTTAAATCTTGCTTGAGTTGGACAGTGTAATTTACCTGGTAGGTGTCCCCCTGACGCAAATGATGGTGAATCTGGGAAATAGCTTTTTCATAGTCTGCTTCAGACGTTACTTCTTGCCACTTTGAAGGCAGATCTACTTCCTCATAAGTCAGAGGAATAGGAGATCTTTCCACCCTATCATGAACTGTAAAATATAGCAGATACTCTCCCAGTAAAGGAGCTTTATGAACTGCTAATTTCTCCTCAAATGCAGGTGCAGCCTCGTAACTGATGTAGCCCACCACATAGTAGCCCTGCTCTTGGTAGCTTTCCACTTGTGCCAGCAAGTCCGCTACTTCTGATAAGTCTCTCGTTTTTAACTCTTTGATAGGCTGAGTGAAGGTGTATCTCTCCCCCAAAGCCCTAAAATCAATCACTGTTTTTCTATGCATATCTTAAGTATAGCACAAAAAGGCCGACCTAGAACAGCTAAATCCAGCTTTGTTTACTGATTTCTATAACGAAAAAAATCTCTACGTTGCTTTTTTCTACTTTTGGCAATTCTCCATCAGATAGCACCCCTTCTTCTTGTAAATACTGGTCTTATTTGGAGCACTTTGCACAAGAATTCAACAAAAAAGAACAGAGGAAGTCATGGTATCTATACCATTTTTCCTCTGTCTTTTGCTTTTCTTCTGTTACTATAGAATGATTTTATGACTTTCTGATAGAATCTTGTGGATACTGCGCACGCGCACCTCCGATGAGTTTTGGGCGACTTGCAAGAGCCGTTACATGGGCATGCCCAATTTCTCTCAAAAGAGGGCGAATCGGAACCTGAACATGCTTAACATGCATGCCAATCGCAGTATCTCCGATATCCAATCCAGCATGGGCCTTGATAAATTCAACCTCAACTGGATCCTGCATAAACTTGAAGGCTGCCAACTGACCCGAACCTCCCGCATGAAGAGTCGGAAGGACACTGACGATTTCAAGACCAAACCGCTCTGCCACCTGACGTTCAACGACGAGGGCTCGATTGACATGTTCACAACCTTGAACAGCTAGATGAATCCCTTTTCCCTCTAGGATATCTAGAATGGTTTTCACAATGATTTCCCCAATTTCTTGACTGGATTCCTTGCCAATCTGACCACCTATCACCTCACTAGAAGAAAGGCCCAAAACAAAGATAGCTCCTTGCTTCAAATTAGCCTTTTCTAACACATCTTCTACAATCTGGCTTGTTGCTCTTTGAATGTCTTTTTCCTTCATACTTGATACCTCTTTTGTCACTATCTATCATATCTTTTTTTACTGATTTTATCAAGGCCAACTAATCATTCTGATTTTTAAAAGCAAAACTCCCAGAATAGACTGGGAGTTAGCTAATTACTATTTTATTAATGCATATTTCAACTATCGTCCCTTTTTCGGGTACAGAATTGATCTTCATCTGGTAATTGTTTCCAAAATGAAGTTTGAGTCGTTGGTCGACATTTTGAAGGCCAACTCCCCCACGTTTGAGCTGACTTTGACTGCTATCGCCAGCAGCTTGGAAGCCAACGCCATCATCCTCAATGCGGATGACAAGCCCTGTATTCTGTTTCTGAACAGAAACTTTAATATGTCCCTGACCTTCCTTTTCCTTAATGCCATGGTAAAGAGCATTTTCTACAAGGGGTTGTAGCACCAACTTGGGTAAGACTAGGTTACCAAAAGCAGGATCTTCATCAATCTCATACTCCAGCTTATCCCCATAGCGTTGTTTCTGGATAAAGAGGTACTGGCGGACATGATTGATTTCATCAGAAAGAGAAATCAAATCCTTGCCTTGATTGAGCGCCAAGCGGAAATAGGTTGCCAAGGACTTGGTCACCTGAACCACTCGCTGACTATCCTGAAACTCAGCCATCCAGATGATAGTGTCCAAAGTATTATAGAGGAAATGGGGGTTAATCTGACTCGACAATGCTTGAAGTTCATACTGCCGGGTCGCTTCTTCCTGCCTGCGCACATCTGCCATCAGCTGATCAATCTGATCCAACATGGCATTAAACTGGCGAGTCACTTCTCTCAGTTCATAGGCACCAGCTTCCTTAGCACGCAGATTTTGTGTACCAGAAGCAATTTCCAGCATGGTTTCTCTCAGATCCTTCAAAGGGGCAATCCAGCGTTTGAGACTGAACCACACCAAGCAGAGACAGGCAAGAAGAGATAAGGCACTGGCCCCAAGCAAGGTCCACATGAGTTGACTCCGAACCTGGTCTAACTTCTCCAACGAAGATACGCCTATAACCGTCCAATCAGTACCTGCAATCTGTTCCTGACAGACGTAGGATTGGTGATCCAGCGTATAGCCCTGTCCCGTCTCAATGTAGGGTTTCATGGCCTCCATTTCACTCGCTGAGCTATAGACAGTACGTTCAGGATGGTAGACAAATTCATGCTTCTCATTGATGATAAAGGCAAAGCCCTGCTGGCCCAACTGGAGTTGGTTGAGATAGGCTTCCAGAGTTTCATAGGAAATATCCAAGCGAAGCACACCAAGATTGGCTCCCTTTGCATCAACAAGTTCCTGAGTGACAGAAATAACCCACTGACTATCTGATTTACGAGCTGGTGTCAAAACTGGCTTAGCTCCCTGATGGATAGCCTTTTGGTACCAATCCTCAGCCATCATATCTGAGGAGGTTTTCATCTGCACACTGTCATCTGTGGAAATAACCTGACCGGATTTAGTGACCAGTACCACCGTTTTCAAGTCCTGATCTGCCTTTAAGATAGTCAAAAACAGATCTCGGATTCCTTTGACCTGGTCTTGGTTAGGATTCTCAGCATAGGCTAAGACATCCTTCTGCTGGGTCAAACTGGTAGAGGTGGTTTCTAATTTTTTGATATAAGACTGAATAAAGTGGCTAGTTTGGCTGATGGTCGTTTGGCTATTGCCCTCAATAGTGGCCTCAATGGCTGATGAACTAGATTGATAATAGAAAGTCCCAACCACAGCTAGGAGAATGAGAAAGACCAGAAAGATGGAAATAACCATTCTGACTAGGAGAGAAGAACGCTTCATCGACCTTCCCCTTTCTTAAACTGACGAGGTGTCACACCTGCAATCTGTTTAAAACGTTGGGTAAAGTAGTTCATATCTTCAAAACCAACCTTTTCGGCTATCTCATAAATCTTTAAATCCGTTGTCAAGAGCAAAAGCTTGGCTTGTTTGACACGTTCTCGCACCAAATAATCCTGAAAAGGCAGGCCCAACTCTTTCTTAATCAAGGAACTCAAATAAGTCGGACTAAAACCTAGGTCACTGGCCAAAGACTTCAAACTAAACTGACTGTCAGCTAGATGGGACTGGATTTTCTGAGCAATATTTCCCTCAAACTTATCGGTTAATAAATCTTGTAACTGCTCTTCTTTTTCTTCCTTGTCTAGTTTTTGCTTGATTTTCCCTAACATTTCCTCAATATCCTGACGAGAAAAGGGTTTGAGCAGGTAATCATCTACACCGAGTTTGACAGCAGACAAGGCATAATCAAAGTCATCGTAACCCGTCAAAAATACCAAATGCACCTGGGGATAGGTTTCTCGGACCAGCCTGGCCAACTGGATGCCATTTAGCTGAGGCATATTGATATCGGTTAAAATGATATCCGGCACCTGTTGTTGAATCAAGTCCCAAGCCTGTCTTCCATTTTCAGCCTGACCGATGATTTCCATATCGTAGGCTGCTACATTGACCAGCTTGGTCAAGCCTTGTCTTACCAGATACTCATCTTCTACGATTAAGATTGTGTAGGTCATGCTCTGCTCCTTTACCACTTACTAGTATCAGTATAGCAAAATTCTCCTCTAACTGCTTAGGAAAGACTTCTTAATCTACATAATCTAGTAAATAAGCGTAGCCTTTTTCTGCCATTTGGTCTTTGGGAATAAAGCGGATAGAGAGACTATTGATACAGTAGCGCAAGCCCCCCTTGTCCTGAGGTCCATCTGTAAAAACATGACCAAGGTGAGAATCTCCAACTCGGCTCCGCACTTCCATGCGTGTCATATTGTAGGACTTATCTTCCTTGTAGGTAGCAACATCTGGACTAATTGGTTGGGTGAAACTAGGCCAGCCACAACCAGACTCAAACTTGTCCTTTGATGAAAAGAGGGGTTCGCCAGTTGCCACATCCACATAGATACCGGATTCAAATTTATCCCAATAGCGGTTTGAAAAAGCTCGTTCTGTTTGATTTTTCTGGGTAACTGCATACTCCTCAGGTGACAAGGTCTTTTTCAATTCCTCGTCACTTGGTTTAGGATATTTGCTGGCATCAATGACAGGGTAGGCAGCCTGATTAACATTGATATGACAGTAGCCATTTGGATTTTTCTTGAGGTAGTCTTGGTGATAATCCTCCGCCACCACAAAATTCTTCAAGTTTTCCTTTTCAACTGCCAGAGGTTGGTCATATTTCTTAGCAACTTCATCAAAGACTTGGTTGATTACCTCCAAATCCTTGTCATCTGTGTAATAAACGCCAGTACGATACTGGGTCCCCACATCATTTCCTTGTTTATTTTTGCTGGTTGGATTGATAATGCGGAAGTAATGAAGCAGGATCTCCTTGAGGGAAATTTGATTGGCGTCGTAAGTGACATGGACGGTTTCCGCATGACCTGTTTGGTTAATCAATTCGTACTTGGTTGTTTCCCCTCTACCGTTTGCATAGCCAGAAACGGCATCTGTCACTCCAGGCACGCGTGAGAAGTATTCCTCCACTCCCCAGAAACATCCTCCAGCTAGATAAATTTCGTGCAAGTCTGCGTCTTTACTCACTTCTGTTTTTTTCACTGTTTTTGCTCCTTGGCTAACGGATGCTTTCTCAATTTGCGAGCTATCTGTCTGCCCTGCATTTCGCATCAATAGAAAATAGAAACCGGTTATGGCTAGGAGAATGACCCCTGCCAAGACAAAAAGTTTTACTTTATCATTCATAGCCTTTCTCTACCCCATTTCTTTCAATTCTTTTAAAATCATTTCCTTATCCATAAAACCTGGTTGCGTTTTGACCAGCTTGCCTTCCTTGTCTATAAAGGCTTGAGTCGGATAAGAACGGACACCATAACTTTCCAAGAGTTTACCTGATGGATCAATTAGAACTGGGAAATTTTTATAATCCAAGCCCTTGTACCAATTCTTAAAGTCCGCTTCTGCTTGTTCACCTTTGTGTCCAGGAGAGACCACTGTCAAAACTACATAGTCATCACCAGCTTCTTTAGCGATTTCATCCGTATCTGGAAGGCTGGCTAGACAGATGGAACACCAAGAAGCCCAGAATTTGAGATAAACTTTCTTGCCCTTGTAGTCAGATAAACGATAGGTCTTGCCATCTACACCTGTCAGTTCAAAATTAGCGACTTCCTGACCCTTAGTGGCAGTTTGTGAACTAACTTGTTCTGTTTTGGTTTGCTCCTTCATAGTAGACTCGTCTGCCATATTTTTAGCCGAACAGGCTGCCAAGCAACAGATTGAGCCTACTCCAAGGAGACATGTTTGCCATTTTTTCATTTCTTTTTCCTCTCTATTCAAATAATGTAGTCAAAATGGAAGCATTTCCCAAAAGCACCAAGATTCCCATCACGATAATGAGGAAACCACCCACTTTTTTGAGGGTCCCGAGATAAGGATGGAGTTTTCGGAAATGTTTCAAAACATAGCTGGAGGCGAGAGCTAGAACCAAAAATGGTAGTGCCAATCCCAGCGTGTAAACCAACATGAGACCAGCTCCCTGCCAAGCACCTGAGCCACCAGAAGCCGCCAAGGCTAAAACAGAGCCCAAAACCGGCCCTACACACGGCGTCCAAGCAAAACTAAAGGTCAACCCCAGTAAAAATGCTTGACTATAGCCGTTACCCTTTTGCCCCTGTCTCTTTAATTGTAGCCTTCTTTCCTTGTAGAGGCCCTGCAAATGTAGGACTTCCATCTGGTGTAAGCCCAAGAGAATGATAATCGCACCTGTCACATACTGAAACCAGGAAGTATAAAGCAAATTGCCTAAAAAACCAGCTCCATAACCCAGTAAGATAAAGATAAAAGAAATCCCCGCTATAAAGGCCAAAGTTCGCAATAAACTAACAACTGAGATTGAAAATTTTCCGCTGGAAGCCTGAGCACCATCTTTGTCATCAAGTAAAACCCCTGCATAGACTGGCAACACGGGTAAGATACAAGGAGAAAAGAAGGAAAGAATTCCAGCAAGAAAAACACTGATAAAAAAGATTACATTGTCCATTGCCTTCCTCCATTCTTTGATTTGATAGGTCTATTATATCCCCAAAACTCCAGAAAAAACAGGGACAATGATAGGCAAAAATAGGAATTTAATCAGTTTATTTAGAAATCTGGCACAAAAAAAGCCAGACAAGGTCTGACTTTGGTAGAAACAGAAAAGCGAATCACCTGTCTTCCCTGCTTATCTGGTAATAAATAAGGTCCGCAACGTAGTCTTTTCTCTCCACACCATTGGCAATGGTTTTTAGATAAGACATTCCCGCTTTTTCCATCACACGACCTGAAGCTGGGTTGAGACTAGCGTAGCGAGCTCTGACCTTTTGAAAGCCTGCTTGAGTAAAACAAAAGTCTAACACAGCTTTCAAGGCCTCTGTCATCATACCTCGGCCCCAAAAGTTTTTTCCTAAAACATACCCAATTTCACAACTTAAATCTTCCTCGTGCATTTCAATGATGCTGATATCTCCTATCACATGCTCTGGGTTCTCTTTGAGACAAATGGCCCATTTGTAATAGTTGGGATTAGTATAGGATGCAACCCAATTTCGAATCGAGTTCCGAGTCACCTCGACATCAGGATGAGGATCCCAAGAGACATAGATTAGATTCTCAGCAGACGAAGCCCAATTTTGAAACATGGCTTCCGCATCACTCTCCACAAATCTTCTCAAGATTAATCGGTCTGTCTGTAACATTTGTGTACCGATTGCTTGCATAATGTTACCTCGCTTTCTAAGCTTAAGGCTCAGGGTAAAAAGACTATACTCAATAACAGCTAGAAAACAAGTTTTTCATCTAGTTATTTGACGCAGTCGCTGTCTGGTTTGAAATGCGCTTTACCAAGCTTTTTCAAACCTAGTCATCGTTGCGGGGGTGAGACAAGGAAAATCGAACACTACGAGTTACCGAATCTGCCTCGTTTTCCTGTTTCTAGACTCGTGCTAAAAAGGTCCCCCGGACCTTCTTCGCTTTCTCATTTCTAGGCTCAGGGTAAAAACCTCCACTGGAGGTTATTCTTGCTCTCGAGTTTCAAGGCAAGAAGCTAAAAAGGTCCCCCGGACCTTCTTCGCTTTCCCATTTCTAGGCTCAGGGTAAAAAGGTCCACAGGACCTTTTTACTCCCAAAAGTCATCAAATACGGTGATTGGTAGGTGGCGTTTGTGTTGGCCTTTTTGCCACCAGTTTTCAATAGTCGCTTGAGCTTCTGGACTGATTGATTTGCCTTCTAGATAGTCATCAATTTCATTGTAAGTGACTCCAAGTGCGACTTCGTCTGCAATACCTGGTTTTTCTTCTTCTAGGTCTGCTGTTGGGATTTTTTCATAAAGTGCTGGGTCTGCACCAAGTTCCTTCAAGAGTTGTTTCCCTTGACGTTTATTGAGGCGGTAAAGAGGGAGAATGTCTGCACCACCGTCACCAAACTTAGTAAAAAAGCCTGTGATATTTTCCGCAGCATGGTCTGTTCCAATGACCGCTCCGCTATGGGCACCCGCAAGGGCATATTGGGCAATCATACGACTACGAGCCTTGATATTTCCCTTGTTAAAGTCTGAAACAGGACTTCCTGTCGCTTCGACTGCAGCTGTCATAGCATCAGCTGATTCCTTGATATTTACAACTAGACTGACATCTGGCTGGATGAAAGCAAGAGCTTTTTGAGCATCTGCTTCATCAGCTTGCACTCCGTATGGCAGGCGGACAGCGATAAATTGGTAGCTGTCATCTCCTGTCTCAGCTCGCATTTCTTCCATAGCTAATTGCGCCAAACGCCCTGCTAAGGTTGAGTCTTGTCCTCCAGAAATCCCTAGTACAAATGTTTTAAGGAAGGGGTGTTTTTTCAAGTATCTCTTTAAGAAATCAATCGAACGACGAATTTCTTCTTGGGCGTCAATCACTGGTTTGACGCCCAGTTGCTGGATAATGGTCTCTTGCAAACTCATTCTTCTTCTCCTTCACCAAGGGCTTCTTTGCGCATCTTATCAATCAAGTCCATCTTATCTTGCCAAATATCACGCGCCAAATCTACTGGATAGTGCTGCGGATTGAGCACACGCTTGTACTCATCCCATAGCTTGTCAAATTCCTTGCGAGCATAGGCCTGAATTTCTGTTAAACTAGGCAAGTTGTAAACTAATGTTCCTGCTTTGAAGATGTCCACCAAGAGAGGAACAGCATCAAAATTTCGAACGGTCTTCTTGATGTAGGTATAAGTTGGATGGAACATTTTGATTTCTGTCATGCTGGCAACATCCACACCGTCATAGGTGATGTAGTCACCTTCTGACTTGCCTTTTTCACGACTAGTAATGCGCCATACCTGCTTCTTACCTGGGGTCGAAACTTTTTCAGCATTGCTTGAAAGCTTGATGGTATTGCGCATCTTACCAGTTTCATCTTCGATAGCCACAATCTTATAAACTGCCCCAAGAGCTGGCTGATCATAGGCTGTAATCAGCTTGGTACCCACCCCCCAGACATCAATCTTGGCGTGTTGCATTTTGAGGTTAAGGATGGTATTTTCATCGAGGTCATTGGAAGCGTAAATTTTGGCATCTGGATATCCAGCCTCATCTAACTGTTGGCGAACTTTCTTGGAAATATAGGCTATATCCCCTGAGTCGATACGAACGCCTTTAAAATTGATCTTATCACCCAACTCACGCGCTACCTGAATGGCAGCTGGCACACCGATTCGCAAAGTATCATAAGTATCTACTAGAAAGACACAATCACGATGGGTTGACGCATAGGCCTTAAAGGCCTCATAGTCGTTTCCATAAACCTGTACCAAGGCATGAGCATGAGTACCTAAGACAGGAATACCAAAGAGCTTCCCTGCTCGTACATTACTAGTACCATTGGCTCCACCAATCACGGCTGCGCGTGTTCCCCAGATAGCTGCATCCATTTCTTGCGCACGACGTGTCCCGAATTCCATCAAGGGTTCATCTTCAATGACTGAACGAATACGTGCTGCCTTTGTCGCTATCAAGGTTTGAAAGTTAACGATGTTTAAAAGAGCCGTTTCGACCAATTGACATTGGGCTAGAGGTCCTTCAACCTGCACAATCGGCTCATTAGCAAAAACCAAGTCCCCTTCCTGAGCAGAACGAACCGTTAGTTCTAACTTGAGATTTCGTAGGTAATCCAAGAATTCTCCATGATACCCAAGCGTCTCCAAGTAGGCAATATCGCTATCTGAAAAGCGCAAGTCTTTAAGATAATGTACAATTCTTTCCAAACCAGCAAAAACCGCATAGCCGTTATTAAACGGTTGCTGGCGGAAATAAACTTCAAAGACCGCCTTTTTATTGTGAATTCCTTGGTCAAAGTAAACTTGCATCATGTTGATCTGGTACAAGTCCGTGTGCAATGTTAAACTATCATCTGGATACATCTGTTTTCCTTCTTCCTACTTTACAAAGGCATGAACGTATTCTGCCACTTTCACACCATCCGATAAATTAGTACTATTATAACACATTTTTTCAAGATTGATAAAAACTTAACAAGCTAATTCCCACTCTCCAGTTCATCCATATCTTGCTCAAACTTTTTTTGAGCCCATTCGCCATAACTTTTAAGGCCGAGATTGGCGATAAAAACCCAAGGAAGGTAAATCAGATAAGTAATGGCCCAAGCAGACAAGTATTTAACGTTCAAAGGGTTGTGCTGATAAATTTCTATGTTGAATTGATAATTCTGCAACATCAAGAGAGACGTAATAGCGAGAGTTACCAGCAAACACCCTATAATTGTAAAATGAAAACGACTATAGTAGGTCACTCCAAGTTGTCGTGCACGATTGAAAAAGAATAAAATTCCTAATAAAAGGGTAACCAGAAGAATATCAGGATTAAAAAGAGCAGGTGCTAATATTGCCACCAAATAACTTAGCAGAATGAGCCCGATAAACACATGAAAAGACTCTGTCCCAGCTTTGTTAATCAGTTGTTCTTCTCTTTCGTCTAATAATTGATAATAAAAAAATCTATTTTTCATCTTCTTCCTCCCAAAATAATTGATCTAATGTTTTTCCTAAGCATCTGCAAATGGACTGACAGAGGGAGAGACTAGGATTATATTTCCCTGCTTCTATCAAGCCTATAGTCTGCCTAGTAACACCCACAGCTTCTGCCAAATCCCCTTGTGTTAAATCACGCTCTACCCGAGCTAATTTTAATTTTAAATTTTTAGCCACTAGCGTCCTCCTTCAAAATTTTAAAAAGTTGCGCCTCTTTTAAAAACATTATACCATATATCTAACTTAATGCAATATATAAATGTCATTTTGTAATATTTTATTAACAAAAAAACTCTCTATCATCTTACATGATAAAGAGTATTCGTTCTTTTTTGATACTTAGCTAAGTTCCTCTCCAAAAGAAAGAAGTCTAGGTCACAAATCCTTTTGGTAATAAAATCTTTGCCCTGTGTAGGGATAGTCTTGCAAGGTAAAGACTTCCTTGTAGCCATGGCTTATATAAAAATCTGGCGCTTGAAACTGGTAAGTATTGACAAAAGCAAAACGACAGTTTCGTTTCTTAGCTTCACTTTCAGCTCGCTGCAATAGTTTCGAACCGATTCCTTGTCCCCGTAATTCCTCTTTCACAAACAAATATTCGATTTCCAGCCAATTTCCGAAAGTCTCAGCTACTAAGCCCGCCATGAGATTGCCCTTTTCGTCTTCGAGATAAAGATTCAGTGGCTCGCTCTCAACCTCTTCTCTTTTGGAACGATTATAAGCACGAATCAAATCCCCTATTTCTTGCGCTTTAAGCGATTCCTTATTTTCCAATCTAACGTGCATTCAAACCTCCTAATAAACTGCTACAACTTGATTATAGTCATATTTCAATAAACTGTCAAACTAGCAAAAACTCACCAAACAGAGTTGATGAGTTCATGATTTATTTTCTAAATTTCCACTGACTATAAATCCCAAAAACAAAGATCCAGATAGCAGAACCAACTGCCCCCATGAAGGTAGACTCTTGCAAAAAGAGAGTCACGAAAACAAAGACAAAAAAGAGAATGGTTAGGGGATTAAGCAAGCGATACTGAGGCATAAGGTAGCCATCAGCCATGAAGTCTTGTGACTTGCGGTATTTGAGATGGGCCACCATAATCAAGATATAAATCGCGATGTAAACACCTGATGAGGATGCGGTGATCAAAGCAAAGGCATCTGAAACACCTGGTAGCACATTGATAAAGGCAGCGAGAGCAATCAAGATTGCTGAGGCAATGATGGCATTTTGTGGAACATTGTGACGAGAAAGGGTATCGACCTTGATGGCCTTTAAGAAACGATTTGGCGAATCATGGGCAATCTGATATAAGTGTCTCCCTGTTGAGTAGAGAGTTGAGTTAAGCGCAGACGCTGCTGAGGTCAAGACAACAAAGTTGATTAGAGCCGCTGCCCACTTGATCCCTGCCAGTTCAAAAACCGTTACAAATGGAGAATCTGAAGAATTAAGATAAGACCAAGGAATAATGGCCATAATCGCAATGAGAGCTCCCCCATAGAAGAAGATAATTCTGAGAGGAATTTCCTTAACAGCTTTAGGTAAGACCTGACGAGGGTTCTTTGTTTCAGAAGTTGTCACCCCGATAAACTCAATCATCAGATAGGCAAAAAATACCATTTGAAAGGCCATGACAAAGTTCATAACTCCGTTTGGAAAAAGAGAGAACTGGTCGCTGATATTTGCCAAACTTGCAACACCATGCGGTGTCTTAAAGCCTGTCAAAACCATAAAAATCCCAGTGGCAATCATGGCTAAAATCGCCACAATCTTGACCATAGCAAACCAAAACTCGACTTCTCCAAAAAGCTTAACTGCAATCAGGTTGACCAAAGCCAAAATCGTTAAAAAGACAAGCTGAATCATCCAGCTAGGCCATGTGGGAAACCAGAAGCGGACATAGTCTGAGATGGCAGTGATTTCTGCCATACCGATAAAGACAACTGACAGCCAATAAGACCAAACTGAGAAATATCCCCAGCCTTTCCCCAAATGACGGGTGATAAAGTTGATAAAGGTATGTTGTTCTGGATCCTGATACAGCATCTCCCCAACAGCCCTCATCATCAAAAACATAAAGGCTCCTGTAATCATGTAAATCAGGATGATAGAAGGTCCTGTAAGGCTGATAGAGCGACCAGCACCTAGGAAAAGTCCTGTTCCGATTGTTCCCGCAATAGCCATCACCTGCACATGGCGATTGGTTAAACCACGCTCCATTTTGTTTTTCTTCTTATTTTCACTCATATAGTCTCCTTTTTATCCAAAAAACCAAAAAGGAGTTGAGCAAGGCAAAACCTTCACTACTCCTTTTTCATCCTATTTAGGCTGTTTTCTCAACCTTTAAGATTTTGACATCATAGCTACCAACTGGTGTTTCAATCGTTGCAGTATCGCCAGTCTTCTTGCCAATCAAAGCACGGCCAATCGGACTTTCATTTGATACTTTACCAGCAAAAGCATCTGCACCTGCAGAACCGACGATGATGTAGACCTCTTCTTCGTCTTCACCGACTTCTTGGATTGTAACTGTTTTACCGATTGCTACCTCATCTTGGGCAACTGCATCGCTATTAACAATTTCAGCATAGCGAATCTTTGTTTCTAGACTTGAAATTTGACCTTCAACAAAAGCTTGTTCATCTTTCGCTGCTTCATACTCACTATTTTCTGAAAGGTCTCCATAGGAACGAGCAATCTTGATACGCTCTACGACTTCAGGGCGTCGAACGAGTTTCAACTCCTCTAATTCTTTTTCTAGTTTTTCCTTTTCTTCAAGGGTCATTGGGTAAGTTTTTTCTGCCATTTTTTTAACTTTCTTTTCTATTTACTTTTTTAAAACAAAATTATGTGGAAAACCACATAATTTTAGTTTGAACTACTTGCTTGAGGTAACTTGCTATTGATATGCTCTGCAACGTTTTGATCATGTTCTTCTTTTGTTGTCGCAAAGTATACTTTACCGTCTTCAACATTTGCTACAAAGTACAAGTACTCACTCTTTGTCTGATTTACACTTGCTTCAATCGCATCCGAACTTGGGCTATCAACCGGTCCAGGCATGAGGCCAAGGTGTGTGTAAACATTGTATGGTGAATCAATCGTTGTATCAATTCCAGCGTCATCTGCTAAACTAATCTTTTGACCAAGTTTTCCTTGAGCATATAGGATAGCGATATTACTTTGAAGTGGCATACCGGCATTCAAGCGGTTATAGAAGACACCTGCGATTTTCTTGCGGTCTTCGGTCTTAGCTCCTTCTTTTTCGACAAGAGAAGCAATGCTGAGCAATTCATTAACTGTCAGATTCTTTTCTTTGATCGTAGCGTAATATGGTGACATAGCCTTATCCATAGCAGCCACCATCTCATCAATCAAACTTTCAACAGTTGTACTGTCTTTGATCGTATAGGTCGCTGGGAAAAGGTAGCCTTCAAGACGATAACGAACGCCACTGTCTTTTGTTGGAAGACTTCCAAGTAGGTTTGGATACTTGGCTACTAATTGTGAGATAAAGGTCTCATCTTGAGCTTTTGCCAAGAAAGCATCCGCAGTAAGAGGTTCTTTAAATTCACCTTGAAGTTGTCCTACTGTTTGAGCGATTTGCTCTAATGTATAGCCTTCTGGAATTGTCAAGTTTGCAAGAACAGGTGCCTGAGCTTCAGGAGTCCCACCTTTTTCCAATTCTTGAATCAACTCATCCGTACTCATACTCTTCTTCAAGTTGTAATAACCTGACTTCAAGTTGGCATGACTATAGTATTTAGCATAAAGGCTAAAGATAAGTCCATGTTTAACCAAACCAGATTTTTCCAAGGTGCTTCCAATTTCTTGAACGTTTGCTCCGTCTGGGATTTGAACCGTTACGTAATCCTTAGAGCTCGCATCAACAGGTTTCAAAGAATCTTGAACGTAACCATAACCAAAGTAACCACCAACTGCAACGAGTACTAGGAGAACTAGAACTGTTACTAGGCAACCTTTAGCTTTTGATTTTTTCTTTTTCTTAGTTGATGTTGCACCTTGACGACGACTACGACGTGGAGCATCAGCTAATCCACTGCTAGATTCTGTAGAAACAGGCTCTACTCTTTCAGGCATTCCTGGGGTGATTTCCTCTTTCTTATCTTCTGTTTTATAGGTTACGGCTACCTTAGTCGGAGTATCGTTAAATTCTTTTTCTTCAGGTTTAAGCTCAACTGGTTCTACCTTAGGTTGAACGGGTTCCACTACAGGTTCTTCAGCCAGATGAATCGGCTCTACTAGAGGTTCTTCAGATTCTACAACTTCAATTTTATCAATGATTGGCTGTCTAATCTCTTTCTCTTCTTGGTCATCCGTTTCATCAGTTCTAGCACTTGAAAGTGGAGGAACACTTGGTGCATTCTTTAGAATTTTATCGACAACAGACAGGGAATCAGCCATCAACTCTTCTGTTGATGTTTCTGGTTCAAGATCTGAAGGAGTTGCTGAACTAGCTGGAGATGATGAAGCCGTCAGATTTGGAATCTCTACTTCTTTCTCTCTTCTATCTTGTTCTTTTACTCTTTCTAAATCACGTAGAATCTGCTCTTTAAAGCTTAATTTTTCTTCTTCTCTTGATTTTTCAGTCAAAAGCATTACCTCCTTGTTGACAATCCCTAATATTATATCTTAAAAGTTGCAGAAAAGCAACCAACTAGGGCATTCCCTAGCTAGTTTTCTTTATTTTCAGGCTGCCAGACCATATCATACCATGTTTCCCCAGCAAAGCTTGACTGAGATATTCCTTCATTAACAAAGCCATGTTTTTCATAATAGGCGATAAGGTAGTCATGACATGTCAAGTTAATGCCCTCTCGTTCATGTTCTAAAGCGACTTCTTTCAGAGCCTTTAATAGTCTTTTCCCCACTCCCAAAGCTTGTGCTTCCTTGGCAATAGATAGGCAAGTCACAGAAATATAACCTCCAGGTTGATGGCTATAGTCTTTTATTTCTTCTGTAAAGGACTGATCTTGGAGATGGCGGTGCGGGACGACTGGACCTTCGATATAACCAAGAATATGCCCCCCTTTTTCAGCTACCAGAAAACTGGTCTGAATCTCCTGCAAATGCGCTTCAAAGACCGAACGAGGAATGGCTTCTTCAAGGGAAAAATTCTCTAGCTCTATCTCTATAATCCGATCTAAATCCGAAAATCTTGCTTGTCTGATTTTCATTTTTCCTCCTGATAAAAGGGATTTGCCCAAATCAGATACCATTCAGAACCACTGCCATAATGACTTTCTGTAATTTCTTCTTCAACAAAGCCATTCATTTCAAAATATGATAGTAGTTCATCAGGACTCTGCAAAAGAATACCTTGGTGATTTAGTTCGACTGTCACCTGTTTCAAGGCTGCAAGAAGAAGAGTTCCCAGTCCCTGTCCCCAATGGTCAGGATGAATAGTCAATGATTTTATTTCTATCCATTTGGGATGAGACTGAACTTCTCCTAAAATATAGCCCACCAGCTGATTTTCATCCCTAGCTACAAGAAAGGTACCCACAGACTTGCGGATACACTCTTCTAAGGATTGTCGACTCACTGCCTCTTCTGATGAAAAATTAGCTTCTTCAATCGCCAACATTTCATCTAGATCTGATAGGGTAGCTTGCCTTATAGTGATTGGAATTTCCATCTGTTTTCCTTATTGGACGTTGCTTGTCAAGTTAGACAAGAGACGTTCAAATGAATATTCATAGGTTTGGATGTCTCCAGCACCCATAAAGACATAAACAGCATTGTCATGGTCTAGGAGTGGAGAAACATTTTCAACAGTGATAACCTGGTGTTTCTTGTTAATTTTATTGGCTAAGTCTTCTACTTTGACATCACCATGGTCCACCTCACGAGCTGATCCATAGATTTGCGCTAGGTAGACGGCGTCTGCTTGATTCAATGCATGTGCAAATTCGTCCAACAAGGCAATGGTTCTTGTAAAGGTATGCGGTTGGAAGATTGCCACGATTTCCTTGCTTGGGTATTTTTGACGAGCTGCATCTAAGGTCGCAATGATTTCTGTTGGATGGTGGGCAAAGTCATCAATGATCACTGTATCATTGACGATTTTCTCAGTGAAACGACGCTTAACACCTGCAAAAGTTTTCAAGTGTTCACGCACTAAGTTCAAATCAAAACCTGCTGTGTAAAGCAATCCGATAACAGCTGTCGCATTCATGATATTGTGACGACCAAAGGTTGGAATGTGGAATTGACCCAATTCTTGACCACGGAAGTGAACGGTGAATGTTGATCCAGTCGTAGAACGAAGGAGATCACTAGCTACAAAGTCATTGTCCTCAGCTTCAAATCCATAGTAATAGATTGGCGCATTGGCTGTGATCTTACGCAACTCAGGATCTTCACCGTATACAAACAAACCTTTGGTAATTTGTTTGGCATAGTCGTTAAAGGCATTGAAAACATCCTCTAGACTTGTAAAGTAGTCTGGATGGTCAAAGTCAATGTTGGTGATGATAGAGTATTCTGGGTGGTAAGGCATGAAATGGCGCTCATATTCGTCTGATTCAAAGACAAAATATTTGGCATTGGCTGAACCACGACCTGTCCCGTCACCGATCAAGAAGCTGGTGTCTGTGATATGAGACAAGACGTGAGACAGCATACCTGTTGTTGAAGTTTTGCCATGAGCTCCTGCCACTCCCATGCTGACAAAGTCGCGCATAAAGCTACCTAGGAATTCGTGGTAACGTTTGTAGCTGATACCATTTTGATCTGCATAGGCTATTTCAACGTTGTTATCTGGACGGAAGGCATTCCCAGCGATAATCTCCACATCACCTTGTAGGTTCTTTTCATCAAAAGGAAGAATGGCAATCCCTGCCTGCTCTAGACCACGTTGAGTAAAGTAGTATTTTTCAACGTCTGAACCTTGAACCTTGTGTCCCATTTGGTGCAACATCAAGGC
Organism: Streptococcus oralis ATCC 49296; assembly: GCF_000185265.1. Classification (GTDB taxonomy): domain Bacteria; phylum Bacillota; class Bacilli; order Lactobacillales; family Streptococcaceae; genus Streptococcus; species Streptococcus oralis_BC. The sequence continues at coordinate 1,827,338 of NZ_GL622183.1, forward strand.
TAGGGCACTCATCCCTGATCCCTTGATTCCAATAAAATGATATGCTTTTGACATGCTTTTCTCCCCTACTCAGTAATTCTTGTCAGATTCAACTCTTGGGCAACCTGACGTTCCTGTTCTGTTTGCTTATTCTTTTTATTATAGATTTGACTCTTCTTTAGAAAATCGTAGTTGTTCTTTTTAGCTTTTTCCGTTTGGTTTTTCGGAGTTGGATTCGCCACTTGGCCAACCTCCTCAGCTAAGATATAGTGAGACTGGCTCAAGTTTTTGCTAAATTTGGCAAACTCACCAGGATTTTCCTTTTGAAATGGTGCTGTTGGTTGGTTTCCTTGACGAACAAGTGTTGAACCATTGTGTCGTCTGGTATGACTAACATCCTGAGTCAAATACTTGGCTGAACGTTTCTTCTTCAAGTCCGCACGCGCCTCTTCTCGAGCCAACTCTGCATAAGTCTTTTCAACTTTTTTAGGTTCTGGACTTGGCTTTGACTCCTTGTTAATCACTGGAGAAACTACGGTTTCTTCCTCATTGATAGGAGACCATTCCAAATAGTTCTTATCGCGGTAATCACCTTTGATATTGCTAATAAAGTCTGACTCATCGTATAAGTCCATGACTGGCATTTTGGTCAGCATGATCTCATCATCTGACACCAATGGAAATCTATCCTGTTTCATTTTGTATTTCCTTTCAACACTTCATTATAGCGTATTGTCTTGATTTTTCAAGTGCTGGCTTCAGAAATTCCCAAAATTTCACGAATTTCTGCCAGACTGAGACTCGCACGCGACTCCGTACCATCTAAAACTTGGGAAACCAAATGTTTCTTTTGTTCTTGAAGTTCTTGGATTTTTTCTTCAATGGTTCCTTTGGTAATCAAACGATAGACCTCGACCATCTGCTCCTGCCCCATTCGGTGGGCTCTTCCGATAGCCTGGGCTTCGACAGCGGGATTCCACCAAAGGTCAACTAAAATAACCGTATCAGCTCCCGTTAGATTGAGACCAACACCACCCGCCTTAAGGGAGATGAGAAAGGCATCTCTTTCCCCTTGGTTAAAGGCCTTGGTCATCTCCTGTCTGTCATGAGCAGGAGTTGAACCTGTGATTTTGAAGGAGGTCAAGCCCAAGTCTGGGAGTTCTTGCTCGATTTTTTCCAACATTCCTTTGAATTGTGAGAAAATCAAGACCCGATGGCCACCATCTGCCACTTGTAGCAATAAATCTCGGAGACTATCGAGTTTACCGCTGGCACCCTGAAAATCATCCATAAAGAGAGCTGGCGTATCGCAGATCTGGCGCAATCGCATGAGTCCAGATAAGATTTCTACCCGACTTCTTTGGAATTCTTGATCGGTCACTTGCGCTAGGCGGTCTCGCATCTGTTGCAACTGGGCTAGGTAGATAACCTTCTGCTGATCTTCCAGTTCATTTTTATAGACGACTTCGATCAGGTCAGGCAGTTCTGTAAGAACTTCTTCTTTCTTACGCCTCATGACAAAGGGCTTGATAAACTGCGCGACTCGGTCAGCCGGTAATTTCATAAACTCCTTTTTACTTGGCAAGAGCCCCGGAAGCACAATTTGAAAGATAGACCACAACTCTCCTAAATGGTTTTCGATGGGCGTACCTGACAAAGCAAAGACTGCCGGCACCACAAACTGGCGCAAACTCTGAGCAATCTTGGTCTGAGCATTTTTCATGACCTGAGCTTCATCTAAGAAGAGAAAATCAAAAGCCATCTCTTGATAAAGCTCGCTGTCTTGACGAAAGGTTGCATAGCTAGTCACATAGATTTGGTGATTTTCAGAAAGAATCGCTTCTCGATTCGCTTTCAAACCATGAACGACAGCCAAATCCAACTGTGGGGCAAATTTCCTGAATTCATCTGCCCAGTTGTAGATTAAACCTGACGGAGCCAAAATCAAGATCCGACTATCTTCGGTCACCTGACTCGTCAAAAAAGCGATAGTTTGCAATGTTTTTCCCAATCCCATATCATCTGCCAGGATGCCACCAAAACCATAGTGATGAAGCATCTGGAGCCAACGAACACCCTTTTCCTGATAGTCTCTCAAACTCGCCTGAACCTGTATATCTCCCAAAGGAAAATCCTCTGGATGGGTCAAATCATGAGCTAAATGCTGAAATTCCTCTGAGAAGGAGATCCTATCTCGACCTTCAAAAAGCTGAGAAAGGCTATAAGCCAGAGATTTTCGCGCCTGAAAAGAACCATCTTTTAGCTCAACCCCCAGTTCCTGCAAATTTTGACGAATCTGCTTGGTTTCCTCATCAAAAAAGTACACTTGGTCAGAAGAACTGATATAGAAATCCTGATTGCTGGTCAGGGCTTTAAGAGCTTGGTCAATCTCTTCTTGGGCAATCCCTTGGAAATCAAATTGGATTTCCAATAATCCTCCCTTGGACTCAATCTGAACCTGAGGAGCTTGGACGCTGTAGAGCTGATTCATCTCATCAGACAAGAAAACCTGACCCAACTTCTCAAAAGCTGGAATCGTATGGTAAAAGAAAGAATAAACCACTTCTGGCTTCAAAGCCTGTCTCCAAGACTGAAAATCAGCCTCAAAACCAGCCCCTAAACAGACTTGAAATAGCTGATTTTCCAAGACGGCATCGCTTGAAAATGGTAATTGTTCCAGCTGTTGACGACTAGTTACCTTAACATCTCCATAGTCAAACTGGATATTCAAGCGGATGCGGCCGTCATCCTCCCTATCAAAGTAAAAGATTGGTGAAAAGGGTCTGATTTGCAAGCGCTCAGGAGCAGAAACTGTGCCCAGCTGTCCAAACAAAGGCAGACAGGCAGCCAGACGGTCACGATCACTGTTGTCAAACTGGAGGCATTTTCTCCCTCTTTCCTCCTGAGGAAGCTCCTTGATTTCCTTTAGGAGGCTGATTTGTTTAGGATTTAAGAGATAAAGATTCCCCTTACGAAAGAGAACCGCTCCCCCATAGAATACGTTGATTCGCTCACTTTCAGAAATCTCCATCTCAAAATAATCGGGATACTCCTGCACTGAAAAAGAGAACAGTTCTGCATCGGGATCTAAATCATGAAAAAGAAGATTTTCATAACTAGTAATCTGGTGCTCAAAATGAAAATCCTCCAAGTTCATCAGCAACTCCACTCCCTGCTCAAAAAAGGTCAGAGGGAAAAAGAGGTGACGACCTTGATTGGGGAAAAAGAGCTCTTGACTCAGTCCCTCCTCAATCAAGCCACATAAAAAAGTAAGAACTTCTTGACTAGCTGTATCAAAAGCATCCCAAGACAAGTCATTTTCATAGTGCTTCCCAATCATATATGGCTTTCGATGGACCAAGACCTTCAAAAAGAGAGGGATGTCACGAATGACATAATATTTTAGACTATCAACTAAACCGATTCGGAGTGTCCAAAGGAGACGATTGGTCCCAGCTTCCACCTGACCTTGAGCCGACAAAGTGTAGATTTTTTCTCGCTTCTTAGGTTGGATCCGCTCCAAAAAACTACCGCCAAAACTAACCTTGGTTTCGACCTCTTCTTGCTCTTCATGTCCTTTTTCTAAGGCTTGTAAAATCACCTGGCCTTCTTCATCATTCTTCAGATAATGCTCGAGCGCTGCGAGGTGAACACAGTAACCTCTTTTTTGGAAAAAATCGCAAGCACAAAAAACCAGATCATCCTCTAAACTGTAGCGCAAGTCTTCTCCCGCCACACGAGTATAGAGGCGATTCCCTTTTTCCTTGATAATCTCAATGTTGCCTGTTTCATAGAGTGTAACCCCCTCCATGCGCAACTTTCCCGGAATCAATTTAGCCATAGTTACCCCTTTATCTTATCTTTTTATTATACCACATTTTCCCCTACGAAAATAGCCTTCTAGGAAGACTTTCCTCCTAGAAGGCTCGATTTTTAAAGTGTAGCAAAAGTGGTCACGATGCGTTGGCAAACCTCTTCCAGTACGGACTTCGGCATAGCCACATTGAGGCGGGCATGAAGAGTTCCCTCCTCTCCAAAGTCCAAACCTCGATTCAAGATAACCTTGGCTTCATTCTTCAAAAGCTCTTGCAAGCGGTCATCCGTTAGGTCATAGGCTGAAAAATCAAGCCAGATCAAGTAGGTACCTTGCGGTTTCATGACCTTAATCTTGGTTTCGTTGCCCAAAAAATCCACTACATAGTTAATGTGGTCCTCGATGACTTCTTTTAAGTCTCCTAACCAGTCCTTACCATAACGGTAGGCAGCTTCTGTCGCCAAATACCCCAAGCCTGAGATTTCATGTTGGTTATTGGCCAACTGGCGTTTTTGGAAAGCCACACGAAGCTTTGGATTTTCAATAACTGCATAGGAATTCTTGGTCCCAGCAATATTAAATGTTTTAGTGGCACTACTCAAGATAAGGGCAAAGTCTTTAAAGGCGGGATCAATGGTGTTAAAAGACTGGTGTTTATGACCAAAGAGGGCCAAATCTTGGTGAATCTCATCTGAAACCAACAAAACACCATGTTTTTGGCAGAGATGCCCAATCTTTTCTAACACTTCCTTTTCCCAAACACGTCCACCAGGATTGTGGGGATTGCAAAGGATATAAAGCTTCACATCCTCTTCCACCAATTCCTTCTCCAACTGGTCAAAGTCAATCTCAAACAGCCCATCCTTTTCCACCAAAGAATTGGTAATCAATCTGCGATTGTTCAGTTTGACACTGCGGGCAAAAGGTGGATAGACCGGTGTGTTAATCAGAACAGCCTCTCCTTCTTTTGTAAAGGCTTGAATGGCTGTTGAAATAGCTGGTACCACTCCCTCTATAAAGACGAGGGCATCCTTGTCAAAGTGATAGCCGTGTTGTGTAGCTTCCCAGTCCTGAACCGACTGAATCAAAGCATCACTGGCATAGGTATAGCCATAGACCAACTGATCTGCGTAGGCTTGTACAGCTTGTCGAACCTCAGGCAAAACCACAAAGTCCATATCTGCTATCCAGGCTGGTAGAACTTCTCGATCAGCTTCCGCTTCTTTCCATTTATAAGTATGGTGTCCCAAACGATTGGGCAGGCTTGTAAAATCATATTTTCCCATATCTATCTTATCCTTCCAAAGCTTGGCGCAAGTCCGCAATCAAATCTCTAGCATCCTCAATCCCAATGGATAAACGCAAGAGGTCATCTGTTAAGCCATAGGAATGGCGCACTTCTGCTGGAATATCCGCATGGGTTTGAGTTGTCGGATAGGTGATCAGACTCTCTACCCCACCCAAACTTTCCGCAAATGAAAAGACCTTGAGACTATTCAAAATATGAGGAATACGTTTTTCATCCACTACTTTAAAGGAAATCATCCCCCCACGTCCAGTATAGAGCACTTCCTTGACAGCAGGTGAATCCTTCAAAAAAGCAACCACTTCTTGGGCATTGGCTGTAGAACGCTCCATACGAAGAGGTAGAGTTTTCAGACCACGAATCAACTGATAACTATCAAATGGTGATAAGACCGCACCTGTCGTATTCAAATTGTAGAACAGTTGCTCATATAGTTCTAAACTATTAGTCACAACCACCCCAGCTAAGACATCATTGTGCCCTGCTAAGTACTTGGTGGCAGAATGAAGAACGATATCCGCACCGTCTTCAATCGGACGTTGATAAATCGGACTGTAGAAGGTATTGTCTACCACTACCTTGGAACCCTTGGCATGAGCTAGTTTGGCTAGTTTGGCAATATCAAATTCCAACATCAAGGGATTAGTTGGAGTTTCAATATAGAGAACATCCACATCTTTCTCTAACTCAGCAATCAGCTCTTCTTCTGTATTGGCATAGGTAAAATGGAAACGGCCTTCCTGCTCGACTTGGTTGAACCAACGGAAAGAACCCCCATACAGATCACGCACAGCCAAGACTTTACTTCCCACTGGAAAAACACTAAAGGCCAGTACAATCGCAGCCATACCTGAGCTTGTCGCTAAGGCATAATCAGCTGATTCGATTGCCGCCAAGACTTCCTCCGCCTTACTGCGAGTTGGGTTTTTGGTACGAGTATAGTCAAATCCCGTAGACTGACCGAACTCTGGATGCTGATAAGTGGTTGAAAAATGAAGCGGTGTTACCAAGGCACCTGTAGCCTCATCTGACTTGATCCCAGCCTGGGCCAAAATTGTGTTGATGTGTAGTTCTTTGCTCATACAATACCTCCAAATCTATAGTAACTATTGTACCACTTATTTTCACTAACTCATTTTCTTGTTTTCAAGAGCTAGTTATAGTTTCAAACTATATAAAAACGATAGTTCCTTGAGAAACTATCGTTTTTCCTGTTGAATAGACTGGTTATTTAACGTGTTTTGCCAGTTCTTCTTGGGCTTTTTTATTTGATTCTTCTTTTTCTTTCAGCCATTTTTCTTTAGCTTTTTCATACTCATCAGCCGTTACAGTCTTATCTTGTAACTTGAGATACTTGTATGATTCGACACCCTTATTTCCAGCTTGTGAGAATGGCGATGAGAATGGAACTGTCTTTCTTAAGGTCGGTGTTCCACCCTGAGAAACGTTTGGAATTGCAAGGGCGCTATCAACGAGCCAAGCTTGAATTTCAGCATATTTTTCATAACGTTTTGCTGGTTCTTGCTCCTTGTTCGCTTCTTCTAGCATTTGAGTGTAAGTATCCAGACCAACTGCCTTAGCCTTGTCATTGACCTCACCTGGTTCTAGACCAATGTTTTGCAACATACCACCGTTATTGACATTTAGGATATCTAGATAGCTTGATGGATCCAAGTAGTCCGCACTCCAACCGCCATTATAGATATCAAAGTCTTTTTGAGCTGCAGTTTGAGCTAGGTAGCTAGAGTTGTCAAAGTCATCTGTTGATAGCTGTTGGATATCGATAACCACATTCTCAGCTCCTAGAACAGATTCGATGGATTGTTTCAAAGAACTTGCTTCAAGTACACCTTTTTTAGCTGATTGGTCAACAGATACATCCAAGTGGATTGGGAATTGCACACCCTTAGCTTCCAATTCTTTCTTAGCTTCTGCAAATTTAGCTTTAGCTTTATCAGGATTGTAGTATGGATCTTGCGCATCTGCAAAGTTGATTCCTTGCCATTCTTGGCCATAGTTGACCATCTTTTCTGAAACAACATCGCCAAAGTCTTTTCCGTTGATACTTACAAATGTTGGAGGTACAACCAAATTACGAATAATCTTCGTTGCTCCGTCCTCCCCTTGAGATTGTGCTCCATAGGCTGTACGGTTATAAGCATAGTTGAAGGCTTGACGGAAGTTTTTATTCAGAACGGCTTCTTGGGTTGATTTCTTTTCGATATCTGAAGATTTAGACGTGAAGTTATAAGACTTTCTGTCCAAGTTGAAGTTCAAGTAATAAGAAGTTGCGTTTTGCATACTATAGATGATGTTATCCTTGTTCTTCTCTTTAATACCTTCAAAGCTTGAGCTATTTGGATAGAGAAGCGCGTAGCTGTATACTCCTTCTACGAAGTTACGAGCTAGGGCATCTTGGTCACTACCATCATAGTAAGTCAATTTCACATCGTCCACAAAGACATTTTTTTCATCCCAGTAATTTGGATTTTTCTTGTATTCGATAACAGATTTTGAAACAAACGATTTCATCAAGAAAGGTCCACTATACAAAATGCTAGAAGGATCTACCTTACCAAAATCATCTCCTTTTGATTTTAGGAAGTCTTCATTGACAGGGAAGAGAATGGTTGAAGTTGTTTTAGAATTCCAATAAGGTTCTGGACGTGTCAAAGTATACTGAACTGTTTGGTCGTCAATTGCCTTAACACCGACAGTTGAAAAGTCAGTTGTTTTCCCATTGATATAGTCATCCAAACCTGCTACAGAGTCTTGAACAAGGTACAAGGCTTCGGATTTTTTATCAGCAGCATATTTCAAACCTGTCACAAAGTCTTGGGCCGTTACAGGGGCGTATTCTTCACCCTCATAAGTATACCATTTTGCATCCTTACGCAATTTGTAAGTATAGGTCAAACCGTCCTGAGAAACAGTCCAATCCTCTGCCAATGATGGAACATAGTTACCGTATTGGTCATTTTCCATCAACCCATCCACCAAATTGGTCACGATGTCATTGGTTGTTGCACGGTTTTCTGCAAGATAGTTCAAACTAGATGGATCGTTCGAATAAACATAGTTATATGTTTTAGTAGCGCTACTTGAATTTCCACATGCGCTCAGTAAGATACCTGCGCTTAACACGACACTTGCAAGTGTCAGATACTTGGCCTTAGACTTTTTCATTTCCAGAACCTCCTATTTAAAAGTTTTGTCTTATTATACAGCTTTGGTTTTATTTAGTCAAGTAATTTCTAAAGAAAAACTTAAAAAAGCATATTTTTTGCTCTTGATTTTAGAAAAAGTTCTCTTTTTTTAAGAAAAATGTAGTATAAAAACCTTTCTGTTAAAGAAAGGTTAAATTCATTACTTTTATTTATAAATCTTTTTACGATATTTTCAATCGTGTACGTAGTCGGTCTGCTTGAGCTTTGCCGATTATCTTGTCTAAGAGTCTTGTCCGTAGGCTCATCAAACCATAAAGGCCTCCTCCAAGCCCTCCGATGAGAGCCACATAAAGGAAACTCCAGAAACGTCCACTTGGTTGGAAAACAAAACCGAGTAGCCACTGCAAGAAGCCAACTAGGATAAACATGACAAGGGTCAAGATGGTAATCAAAATGGTTCTCTTCAAGATTATCTTTCGACGAGCACCCGTTACCTGGCAGATATCTCGGTACATCAAGACATTTGGAATAATCAAGCCGATAGTCGTTGAAAGCAAAGGACCATAGCTGTGGAAAATGGCAATGGTTGGCAATTGCAAGACGATCTTAGCAATGGAACCATAGATAAAGTAAAGAACTGCCTTGCGGTTTCGGAACATGGCCTGAAGCATAGGAGACAAGACCATATACAAGCCTAGGATAGTAGACTGCAAAACTGCAAAGACAAACAAGCCCATGGCCAGACTATCTGGCTTACCGTAGAAGACTGTATAAAGAGGCTCCCCTACCATGACCACTCCAACCGTTGCTGGTAGCAAGAATAAGAAGAGCATGGTGAGACTATCTTGGACTAGGCGAGCCGCCGCCTGCAAGTCGCCTTTTACATAGTTTTCCGTCAACAGCGGCAAACCGACACTCCCAATGGAAACTCCTACAGAGATCAAAATCATAGTAATTTTATTAGGATTGGCAGAGAAATAAGAAAACATGACAACCAAGTCTTCATTACTGTAGTTGGTAAACCACTTCATACTATTGATAAAGGTCATTTGGTCTAAAATCTGGAAGAGCTGGATGGCTGATCCTGTCAGGATAAAGGGAATGGCTTCCTTGATCGTATCGACTAAGAGTCGCTTACTATTGATTTTATCCCGTGTTTCAAAGACTCTTTTAAGCAAACCTTCTTGGGCAAGGAAATAAATCAAAACTGCAAAACTTGCCACCATCCCCACAAAGGCAGCAAAGGTCGATTGAGTAACTGCTGATAAGTAGTCACCAGACCCCATCTTCATAATGAAGAAGGTCGCCAACAACATCCAGATAACACGAATTACCTGCTCGGCGATTTGGCTCATGGCGTAGGGTTTCAGGTTATTCATCCCTTGGAAGAATCCTCGGATGACACTCATAGATGGGAAAATCAAGACCGCCCAAGCCAAGCTCTGCATGATGGGAATCAGGTCTTTCCCCACACCTGACAAGTCTGCTAACCAGGGAGAAAAGAGATACAAGACCAAAGCAAAGACTAAGCCCAAGCCTGTCATAAAGCTTAGGAAACTCCGAATCAAGGCAAAGCTATGCTCTTCTTCTCGCATGGTATTGTACTTAGCCACTTGTTTGGCGACCGCAACTGGGATACCCGCTGTCGAAATCAGCAAGAACCAGGCGTAAATATTGTAGCCCATGGTAAAGAGTCCGTTTGCCTTAGCAGCATAGGTTCCCATCCAGATATACCAGGGAATAATGTAGATAGCACCAAGGAGGCGACTAATAAAGTTACTAGCTGTTAGCCAAGCAGTCCCTCGCAACATCTGGGCTTGCTGGTGATTGTTTTCGTTAGACATAGCTTCCTCATTCAATTTTGATAACTAGGAAAAGTTCCTTATCTTCCATTATAAACTTTTCCTTGTTACTTGTAAAATTCAGACTTGAAGTTTATAATAGAAAGTATGATTAAGATTGAAACCGTATTAGATATTTTAAAGAAGGATGGCCTTTTTCGCGAGATTATTGACCAAGGACATTACCACTACAACTACAGTGATGTTTTTTTTGATAACATCAGTTATGACAGCAGAAAAGTAAAAGAAGGGACTCTTTTTTTTGCAAAAGGTGCTGCCTTTAAAAAAGAATACCTCCTATCCGCTATAAGTCAAGGCTTAGCTTGGTATGTCGCAGAAAAGGACTACGAAGTCGGTATCCCCGTCATCATTGTGAACGATATCAAAAAAGCCATGAGTTTGATCGCTATGGAATTTTATGGAAATCCACAAGAAAAACTTAAAATTCTCGCTTTTACAGGGACAAAAGGAAAGACAACAGCAGCGTACTTTGCTTACCACATCCTATCTCAACGCTACCCAACAGCTCTCTTGTCAACTATGAACACAACTCTGGATGGCGAGACCTTCTTTAAATCTTCCTTCTCAACACCTGAAAATATCGATCTTTTCGACATGATGGCTCAGGCTGTTAAGAATGGAAGAACCCATCTTGTAATGGAAGTCTCTAGCCAAGCCTATCTTGTTCATCGAGTCTATGGCCTGACCTTTGATGTAGGTGTCTTTCTTAACATCACTCCTGACCATATCGGTCCGATTGAGCATCCTAGCTTTGAAGACTACTTCTACCACAAACGTCTCTTGATGAAAAATAGCCGAGCAGTTGTCATTAATAGCGACATGGACCACTTTTCTGTATTGAAAGAACAAGTGGAAGATCAAGAACATGACTTCTATGGTAGCCAGTCAAGTAACCAAATCGAGAACTCCAAAGCCTTTAGCTTTTCAGCTACAGGTAAACTCGCTGGTGATTATGATATCCAACTCATCGGCCACTTTAACCAAGAAAATGCAGTTGCTGCAGGACTTGCCTGTCTTCGTCTAGGTGCCAGTCTAGAGGACATCAAAAAAGGGATCGCTGCAACCCGCGTTCCTGGACGTATGGAAGTTCTCACTCAGAAAAATGGAGCCAAGGTCTTCATCGACTATGCCCACAATGGTGATAGTCTGAAAAAACTGATTTCTGTTGTTGAAACTCATCAAACTGGAAAGATTGCTCTGGTTCTCGGTTCGACTGGAAACAAGGGTGAAAGTCGTCGCAAAGACTTTGGACTCCTTCTCAATCAACATCCTGAGATTCAAGTCTTTCTGACTGCTGATGACCCCAACTATGAAGATCCAATGGCCATTGCTGAAGAAATCAGCAGCTATATCAGTCATCCTGTTGAAAAGATTGCCGATCGTGAAGAAGCCATCAAGGCAGCGATGGCCATCACAAATCAAGAACTCGATGCCGTGATTATTGCTGGTAAGGGAGCTGATTGCTACCAGATCGTCCAAGGAAAGAAAGAAGACTATCCCGGAGACGCAGCTATCGCAGAACGTTATCTATAAAAAAATCAAGGGAATGTTTCCCT
>NZ_GL622184.1:0-5011 GCF_000185265.1 Streptococcus oralis ATCC 49296
GACAAAGACCTTTGAAAACTGAACAAGACGAACCAATGTGCAGGGCACTATAACTAAGGTTATAGTACTGAACAATGAAAAAACAATAAATCTGTCAGTGACAGAAATGAGTGAGAACTCAAACTTTTAATGAGAGTTTGATCCTGGCTCAGGACGAACGCTGGCGGCGTGCCTAATACATGCAAGTAGAACGCTGAAGGAGGAGCTTGCTTCTCTGGATGAGTTGCGAACGGGTGAGTAACGCGTAGGTAACCTGCCTGGTAGCGGGGGATAACTATTGGAAACGATAGCTAATACCGCATAATAGTAGATGTTGCATGACATTTGCTTAAAAGGTGCAATTGCATCACTACCAGATGGACCTGCGTTGTATTAGCTAGTTGGTGAGGTAACGGCTCACCAAGGCGACGATACATAGCCGACCTGAGAGGGTGATCGGCCACACTGGGACTGAGACACGGCCCAGACTCCTACGGGAGGCAGCAGTAGGGAATCTTCGGCAATGGACGGAAGTCTGACCGAGCAACGCCGCGTGAGTGAAGAAGGTTTTCGGATCGTAAAGCTCTGTTGTAAGAGAAGAACGAGTGTGAGAGTGGAAAGTTCACACTGTGACGGTATCTTACCAGAAAGGGACGGCTAACTACGTGCCAGCAGCCGCGGTAATACGTAGGTCCCGAGCGTTGTCCGGATTTATTGGGCGTAAAGCGAGCGCAGGCGGTTAGATAAGTCTGAAGTTAAAGGCTGTGGCTTAACCATAGTACGCTTTGGAAACTGTTTAACTTGAGTGCAAGAGGGGAGAGTGGAATTCCATGTGTAGCGGTGAAATGCGTAGATATATGGAGGAACACCGGTGGCGAAAGCGGCTCTCTGGCTTGTAACTGACGCTGAGGCTCGAAAGCGTGGGGAGCAAACAGGATTAGATACCCTGGTAGTCCACGCCGTAAACGATGAGTGCTAGGTGTTAGACCCTTTCCGGGGTTTAGTGCCGCAGCTAACGCATTAAGCACTCCGCCTGGGGAGTACGACCGCAAGGTTGAAACTCAAAGGAATTGACGGGGGCCCGCACAAGCGGTGGAGCATGTGGTTTAATTCGAAGCAACGCGAAGAACCTTACCAGGTCTTGACATCCCTCTGACCGCTCTAGAGATAGAGTTTTCCTTCGGGACAGAGGTGACAGGTGGTGCATGGTTGTCGTCAGCTCGTGTCGTGAGATGTTGGGTTAAGTCCCGCAACGAGCGCAACCCCTATTGTTAGTTGCCATCATTCAGTTGGGCACTCTAGCGAGACTGCCGGTAATAAACCGGAGGAAGGTGGGGATGACGTCAAATCATCATGCCCCTTATGACCTGGGCTACACACGTGCTACAATGGCTGGTACAACGAGTCGCAAGCCGGTGACGGCAAGCTAATCTCTTAAAGCCAGTCTCAGTTCGGATTGTAGGCTGCAACTCGCCTACATGAAGTCGGAATCGCTAGTAATCGCGGATCAGCACGCCGCGGTGAATACGTTCCCGGGCCTTGTACACACCGCCCGTCACACCACGAGAGTTTGTAACACCCGAAGTCGGTGAGGTAACCTTTTAGGAGCCAGCCGCCTAAGGTGGGATAGATGATTGGGGTGAAGTCGTAACAAGGTAGCCGTATCGGAAGGTGCGGCTGGATCACCTCCTTTCTAAGGATAAGGAACTGCACATTGGTCTTGTTTAGTCTTGAGAGGTCTTGTGGGGCCTTAGCTCAGCTGGGAGAGCGCCTGCTTTGCACGCAGGAGGTCAGCGGTTCGATCCCGCTAGGCTCCATTGGTGAGAGATCACCAAGTAATGCACATTGAAAATTGAATATCTATATCAAATAGTAACAAGAAAATAAACCGAAACGCTGTAGTATTAAAAGAGTTTATGACTGAAAGGTCAGAAAATAAGGTTAAGTTAATAAGGGCGCACGGTGGATGCCTTGGCACTAGGAGCCGAAGAAGGACGTGACAAACGACGATATGCCTTGGGTAGCTGTAAGTAAGCGATGATCCAGGGATTTCCGAATGGGGGAACCCAACAGGTACTACCTGTTACCCGCATCTGTTAAGGATGTGAGGAGGAAGACGCAGTGAACTGAAACATCTAAGTAGCTGCAGGAAGAGAAAGCAAAAGCGATTGCCTTAGTAGCGGCGAGCGAAACGGCAGGAGGGCAAACCGAAGAGTTTACTCTTCGGGGTTGTAGGACTGCAATGTGGACTCAAAGATTATAGAAGAATGATTTGGGAAGATCAGCCAAAGAGAGTAATAGCCTCGTATTTTAAATAGTCTTTGTACCTAGCAGTATCCTGAGTACGGCGGGACACGTGAAATCCCGTCGGAATCTGGGAGGACCATCTCCCAACCCTAAATACTCCCTAGTGACCGATAGTGAACCAGTACCGTGAGGGAAAGGTGAAAAGCACCCCGGGAGGGGAGTGAAATAGAACCTGAAACCGTGTGCCTACAACAAGTTCGAGCCCGTTAATGGGTGAGAGCGTGCCTTTTGTAGAATGAACCGGCGAGTTACGATATGATGCGAGGTTAAGTTGAAGAGACGGAGCCGCAGGGAAACCGAGTCTGAATAGGGCGCTTTAGTATCATGTCGTAGACCCGAAACCATGTGACCTACCCATGAGCAGGTTGAAGGTGCGGTAAGACGCACTGGAGGACCGAACCAGGGCACGTTGAAAAGTGCTTGGATGACTTGTGGGTAGCGGAGAAATTCCAAACGAACTTGGAGATAGCTGGTTCTCTCCGAAATAGCTTTAGGGCTAGCGTCGACATAAAGATTCTTGGAGGTAGAGCACTGTTTGGGTGAGGGGTCCATCCCGGATTACCAATCTCAGATAAACTCCGAATGCCAATGAATTATGGTCGGCAGTCAGACTGCGAGTGCTAAGATCCGTAGTCGAAAGGGAAACAGCCCAGACCACCAGCTAAGGTCCCAAAATAATTGTTAAGTGGAAAAGGATGTGGGGTTGCACAGACAACTAGGATGTTAGCTTAGAAGCAGCTATTCATTCAAAGAGTGCGTAATAGCTCACTAGTCGAGTGACCCTGCGCCGAAAATGTACCGGGGCTAAAACAATTTACCGAAGCTGTGGATACCTTTATAGGTATGGTAGGAGAGCGTTCTATGTGTGAAGAAGGTATACCGTGAGGAGTGCTGGAACGCATAGAAGTGAGAATGCCGGTATGAGTAGCGAAAGACAGGTGAGAATCCTGTCCACCGTAAGACTAAGGTTTCCAGGGGAAGGCTCGTCCGCCCTGGGTTAGTCGGGACCTAAGGAGAGACCGAAAGGTGTATCCGATGGACAACAGGTTGATATTCCTGTACTAGAGTATGTAGTGATGGAGGGACGCAGTAGGCTAACTAAAGCAGACGAATGGAAGTGTCTGTCTAAGCAGTGAGGTGTGATATGAGTCAAATGCTTATATCTATAACATTGAGCTGTGATGGGGAGCGAAGTTTAGTAGCGAAGTTAGTGACGTCACACTGCCAAGAAAAGCTTCTAGCGTTTAAACATACTCTACCCGTACCGCAAACCGACACAGGTAGTCGAGGCGAGTAGCCTCAGGTGAGCGAGAGAACTCTCGTTAAGGAACTCGGCAAAATGACCCCGTAACTTCGGGAGAAGGGGTGCTGACTTTACGTCAGCCGCAGTGAATAGGCCCAAGCAACTGTTTATCAAAAACACAGCTCTCTGCTAAATCGTAAGATGATGTATAGGGGGTGACGCCTGCCCGGTGCTGGAAGGTTAAGAGGAGTGCTTAGCGTAAGCGAAGGTATGAATTGAAGCCCCAGTAAACGGCGGCCGTAACTATAACGGTCCTAAGGTAGCGAAATTCCTTGTCGGGTAAGTTCCGACCCGCACGAAAGGCGTAATGATTTGGGCACTGTCTCAACGAGAGACTCGGTGAAATTTTAGTACCTGTGAAGATGCAGGTTACCCGCGACAGGACGGAAAGACCCCATGGAGCTTTACTGCAGTTTGATATTGAGTGTCTGTACCACATGTACAGGATAGGTAGGAGTCTATGAGATCGGGACGCCAGTTTCGAAGGAGACGTTGTTGGGATACTACCCTTGTGTTATGGCCACTCTAACCCGGATAGGTTATCCCTATCGGAGACAGTGTCTGACGGGCAGTTTGACTGGGGCGGTCGCCTCCTAAAAGGTAACGGAGGCGCCCAAAGGTTCCCTCAGAATGGTTGGAAATCATTCGCAGAGTGTAAAGGTATAAGGGAGCTTGACTGCGAGAGCTACAACTCGAGCAGGGACGAAAGTCGGGCTTAGTGATCCGGTGGTTCCGTATGGAAGGGCCATCGCTCAACGGATAAAAGCTACCCTGGGGATAACAGGCTTATCTCCCCCAAGAGTTCACATCGACGGGGAGGTTTGGCACCTCGATGTCGGCTCGTCGCATCCTGGGGCTGTAGTCGGTCCCAAGGGTTGGGCTGTTCGCCCATTAAAGCGGCACGCGAGCTGGGTTCAGAACGTCGTGAGACAGTTCGGTCCCTATCCGTCGCGGGCGTAGGAAATTTGAGAGGATCTGCTCCTAGTACGAGAGGACCAGAGTGGACTTACCGCTGGTGTACCAGTTGTCTTGCCAAAGGCATCGCTGGGTAGCTATGTAGGGAAGGGATAAACGCTGAAAGCATCTAAGTGTGAAACCCACCTCAAGATGAGATTTCCCATGATTTTATATCAGTAAGAGCCCTGAGAGATGATCAGGTAGATAGGTTAGAAGTGGAAGTGTGGCGACACATGTAGCGGACTAATACTAATAGCTCGAGGACTTATCCAAAGTAACTGAGAATACGAAGTGTGAGGTTTTCTTGGTATTTGATAGATATTCAATTTTGAGTAGGTATTACTCAGAGTTAAGTGACGATAGCCTAGGAGATACACCTGTACCCATGCCGAACACAGCAGTTAAGCCCTAGAACGCCGGAAGTAGTTGGGGGTTGCCCCCTGTGAGATATGGAAGTCGCTTAGC
>NZ_GL622185.1:0-712 GCF_000185265.1 Streptococcus oralis ATCC 49296
AATCGGGAAGACAGGATTCGAACCTGCGACACCTTGGTCCCAAACCAAGTACTCTACCAAGCTGAGCTACTTCCCGCGTTAAATAAAAAAATGCACCCTAGAGGAGTCGAACCTCTAACCGCCTGATTCGTAGTCAGGTACTCTATCCAGTTGAGCTAAGGGTGCTCATCATTATATGCCGAGGACCGGAATCGAACCGGTACGATCGTTACCAATCGCAGGATTTTAAGTCCTGTGCGTCTGCCAGTTCCGCCACCCCGGCCTCTCTAAGCGAACGACGGGATTCGAACCCGCGACCCCCACCTTGGCAAGGTGGTGTTCTACCACTGAACTACGTTCGCATCGACCTCTTATTCTATATAAAAAAATGCCGGCTACATGACTTGAACACGCGACCCTCTGATTACAAATCAGATGCTCTACCAACTGAGCTAAGCCGGCTACTTTCTATTATGCGGGTTAAGGGACTTGAACCCCCACGCCGTTAAGCGCCAGATCCTAAATCTGGTGCGTCTGCCAATTCCGCCAAACCCGCAAATATGACCCGTACTGGGCTCGAACCAGTGACCCATTGATTAAAAGTCAATTGCTCTACCAACTGAGCTAACGAGTCTAAAATAACTTCCGTTATCTTAAACGGTCCCGACGGGAATCGAACCCGCGATCTTCGCCGTGACAGGGCGACGTGATAACCGCTACACTACGGGACCTA
>NZ_GL622186.1:0-653 GCF_000185265.1 Streptococcus oralis ATCC 49296
GTATGCACGATTTCACCATCACCAAAGCCTTCAACGTATTTCACATTGACTGGAACTTCCACTTTCAAAACATCAATGTTAAAGCGTGGGTCTGAGAAGACCTTCATGGCACCGATAACCTTGTGTGGTTTCACTTTTGCGTATTCTGCAGAACCTGCATCAGCGATTTTTTCATCGTAAGCCAAGATTTCAAGGAAGAATGGAATGTCTTCCGCCACACACTCAGAACCGATGCGTTCGATGTAGGCTTGTTTTTGTTGGTTGAGTTCGTCAGAGCTGTCTACATCGTAGTAAAGCAAGAATTTGACAGCATCAGCGCCTTGTTCTTTGATGCGTTTTGCAGACCAAACATCCAAGCAGTCAGGCAAGCGTTTAGTGCTTGTTGTGTCGTATCCTGTTTTTTCATAAGCAAGGAGAAGACCAGCATTTGGTGCAAGAGCTTTTGTAGCTGGAAGTCCATACTCAGGGTCAAGAAGCATAGAGGATGCGTATTTTGTCAATTCATCTGCAACCAAAACTTTGAGTTCTTCCATTTGAGCCACTGTTGGCTCTTCTGTTTGGTATTGAGCCATGAGGCGTTTCAAAGCACCACGTTGGTCAAAGGCAAGAGCTGAGATAATGCCGTTCTCGTCAGAGAGTTTTTGCAAGCAAGC
>NZ_GL622187.1:0-607 GCF_000185265.1 Streptococcus oralis ATCC 49296
GGTAGATTTCCATTGTACAATCAAGAGGGTACAATTGGCTATTTTGATTATGTAGCATGCCTATATCCAACAGGGGCAGCAAATGAAGAACTTTTATATTTTAACCAAGAGAATATTGAAAAGGTGGTATTCGAAGGATATCATTCGAAAAAAGAGGACGAGTTACAAGAATTATTCAAGAATCAAAAGGACAGTATTAAATATCCAAAATTGAAGGTATAATTTAATTTATAGATTTATTTCCAAAACAATAAACTTACTAACTTTCATTCGTAGGGGATCTATATTAAAATTGTAAAACTATTTGTTGTTTGACTCTTTATCAACTGTAGTGTGTTGATGAAAAGTGAACATTGAGAGAGGACGGGATTCGTTCTCTCTTTTTTATACTCTCAACTCTCTATTTAGTGGCTAACCTGAACTTGAAAGTAAATATTAATCCAAATTTATAGTGTAAAAATATAGCTTTGTTCCTGTGGGAAGTGGGCTATTTTGATATTGTGGTATAATAGAACAAGAACATTTTCTTTCTAGTACCTTGAAAATTCTATATTATCGCTTGTTTATCTGATCTGCTATTTACAAAAAAATATCCTATCCCTCGCTG